>SLFT01000300.1 GCA_007124105.1 Candidatus Hydrogenedentota bacterium
CCACAATATACAGTCGTCCCGAATCACGCAGTCTTTACAGCGTCCCGGGGTTCAACGCTTGGCGCGTCGCAAAATGCGGCGCAGATTATCGTTGTTTTCAATCCAGGCAACAGCTTGTTCGTACTCTGGAAATGCCGTCTCCTGTTTCTTGAATATGCGCGGGTGTATGCTGCGTCTGCCATTTACTGTTTCTTGAATGCCGATATGGGCGTGCAGCATTTCGTGAAATACGATATAACGTACAACAAAGGGTGGAACAAAGGCCTGATCGAGCCGGGGATGAATTCGGATTAGACGTTCGTCAGAATAATAGGCGCCGAAGCGTATGGATTGTGTCTTCCTGCCGCTGTCGCGTCCCCATGAAATAACAGCGTCAACCGCGTTGTCAAAATACTTTTGATTCAACTCCCTGAAAATCTCAGTGAGGTTATAATGACTACCCCTGACAACTGGAACAACTTCCCTGGACGCTTTCTTCCTTATTTCATGGCGGCGTGTCGCAATAAACGCTTTGAACACAATGCCATATTTCCGTGTTCGCGGATGCTTCACCCAATGGGCCAGCGCTTTGCGCACTTCTGCCGGCGCTGTCAGGAACATGCGATGCAGGCGAACGCGCGCCTGAATGCCCCCATGCAGATGCCGCACGGACATCATGGTGGAAGTATTGTCGGTAATAACCAGGGCCACGGCCAACCCGGAGCGCGCCTGTAATTCAGCGCGCAATTGTCGCGCTTGCAGCTGTTGTTCCTTTTTGCTCGCGCTGCCCGAAAAGGGCAGCGCCGCAGGTCTGCCTGCAAGCGCCTGTTTCGACGCTTCGTCGTCGAACGTCGGTTGGTCGTCAAACAAGTCCAGTTGCTCATTCATTGTTGTTTCTCTGGGAATTCTTTCTGACCGCCGGTCTGCCGATTCCTTAAATATCATCGGACGCATCTGAAACAGAGGCATTGTTTCCGTCGGGTATTTCAGCGTCTTCTACGGGGATGTCGTTGGGCCCGTATACCAACTCCTGAAATGCGAATACTTCATGAAGATTGCTGAAGTAGGGGTCAACAGCGGCGTAGCGCGCCATGGCGCTGTCCAACGCTATGGCCGCGTCCAGCAGTTCCAGCGCATCCTCCTCGCGTTCCATGACGCTATATAAACAAGCAAGATTATACAGGGGTTTCGGGTTGTTCGGCTCAATTTCCACTGCGTAGGCGTAATGTTCCTCCGCTTCTTCATAGCGCTCGAGTACAAGCAGCAGATTAGCGTAGTTGTTGTGCGAGGCGATATCTCCAGGCGCCAGCTCGAGTGCGTGCACCGCCGCCTCTTCAGCCGCGTCGTACTGCCCCATCAGACGCAACACAACGCCAAGACTGTTGTACGGACGCGCCCAGTTTGGTTCCAGCGCTATCGCCTGTCGGAGCACTTCTTCTGCCTCTTCGAGTCTTTCTGGCCCACGCTGCCCGATAATACTTCCCAGCAACGCATAGGGCCAGCTCCAATCGGGCGTGATGGCAATAAGTTCTTCCAACAGCGATTCAGCCGCCGCCGCGGCGCCTTCCCGTTGATATTGCACCGCCAGCGCATACGCGCTTTCCGGGGTGAAGTAATAGCCTGCGTCCGCCGCCGCCGCTGCAATGCGCACCGCCTGTTGTGTGGCTGTCCACGATGCCAGCGGGTCTTCGGCGAGCAGCGCCATGGCCTCGTCGGTTGTCTCAGCGACAAAAGACACATACTGACGTTCAGCCCAATCATACTGACGCCACAACACCACCACAACGGCGACGCACACAGCCGTCAAAGCAATTGTCCAAGGCGTCCATCGCTTCATAAATAACATTCTTTCCTGTATGGCATCGGTTTTACCAGGCCGATCGCCGTGGAACACGAAGGCATGTCGCACCCGAGCGGCTGGAACAACCGTCAACACGCTGTCAATAGTCTACCTGTCCCGCCCAATTCCGGGCAAACCACAGGCGTTACACGCCGCGCATATCCGGCGGCCAGATGTGTTTGTGTAATTGCAGTTGCAGCCGGGCGGACACGCTATCCTCGAGCATCCAGGCGGCCAGCTGTTGCGCGTCGAGACGATTCGGAACTGGAGACAAGAGCGCGGCAATGCCCCTGTCCGCCAGGGAATACCGACGCATCGTTTCCATCGCGTAGTCATAGTCGGCGCGGTGGGCAAGAACAAATTTCACTTCATCACGGGCAGTAAGCGCTTCTACATTTGGCCAGTGCATCCTGTCGTTCATGCCGCTTCCGGGACACTTGATGTCCAGGATGCGAATGACCTTTTCTGGCAGTACGGCGACAGGAAGCGAGCCATTGGTTTCCACAAGTGTTGTGTAACCCGCCGCCAACAGGGCGCGGGCCAGGGACACACAGCCCGGCTGCGCCAGCGGCTCGCCGCCGGTAATCTCGACCAGGGGAAGTCCCCACTGCTTCACCGCTGCAAGAATCTCCGCCACTGTCATATCGCGCCCGTCCTCGAAGGCGTGGGACGTATCACACCATGCGCAGCGCAGATTGCAGCCGGCAAGCCGGATAAATCCGCAGGGCAAGCCCGCCCGGGTGGATTCGCCCTGGATGCTCGAAAACAATTCGTTTACATACAGTGTGAGCGCTTGCCGACTGGTCATGAATGCCCTCCCTTGTTCGCGCGCCAGGCGCTGTCAACCTCACTATCCACCTCGCATACCACGCGGAAGCCCACATCGAATACAGCCTGAGACGGGTCGTAATGCAAGCGAAATGCCGATCGCCCACTGCGCGGAAGGTCGCGCCAGGAACCACCGCGCACAACCTTGCGGACACGCGAAGCGATGTTGCTGTCGGGATAAGGTTGGTAGTCGGAAAGCGTCCATTCCGCCACATTGCCGTGCATATCATGCAGCCCCCATGGGTTCGGGGCGAAAGAGCCGGACGGCGCGGCTACCCGCCAGGCGTCATCGAAACGCGTGTCAGCGGGTCGCCAGGGAGGATGCACCGTGGGCACGTGAGGATAATAGACGCTGTGGTGGGTTGCGTCGGAAAAGTTGGCGTAAGCGCTGAAATCACAATCCGGCGTCCCGTACCAAAGCGCACTGGTCGTGTCCGCGCGGCACGCATATTCCCATTGCTCTTCTGTGGGCAATGAAAAACGGCGTCCCGTATTTTCTGAGAGCCAGTCGCAAAAGGCCATGGCCTGTTCCCAGGAAACACGGACAACCGGTTGTTCCGGTCGGTTGAGCGTGAAGCCGCGCTCGTCGTCGCCAAATTGATAGGCCTCGCCCGTTACAAGGCCGCTGTCATGGTCGGGCCTGAAACAGCGGTATTGCTCGTTGGTTATCTCGAAGCGTCCCATCAGGAATGGCTGTTCCACGTATCGGGCGTGTGCGGGACGCTCGTTCGGATAGCCGGTATCCGCGCCCATGACAAAGTGCCCCGGTTCTATGCGCACCAGTTCAATGGATACGCCCGCCACAATTTCAAAGGTAATGACAGAAAGGTCTTCCGGCGGCGCAAGGTCTTTAACGCGCGCTCCCTCAGTAAAACACAGCGCCTGAAAGTCTTCCCCAGGATGGGCGGATGGCGACGTTTCAAGCGCGGCGGTTGCGCTGATGGCGTCCGGGGCTTCATCAATTCCGGCGTAACGCCGATGCATCTCGCGACGGCGTTCAGCCCCATGACGGGCCGCGTCGCGCTTGACCGGGTCCGCCGCCACAACTTCCTGCCAGCTGCCGTGGAAAGGCGCATTCAAGTCAATCCAGGTGATCAGGCGGTCCCACGCTTCCGCGCTCAGGGTGGCGTCGTAATGGCCATCGCGCAGCATCTGAATCAGCCTGCTGGCGTCGGCGTGAAAATCGCGGGGCGGCAACAAGTGCGCGTCGCTTTCCAGTGTGGGCGTATGCACCCAGCGCCGCAATTGCATGTACGATGGCGAAAAGCGCATTTGAAACGCCGATGGGACGCGTTCGGCGGGCCGCGCCGTCAGATCAAAGGTTGAACTGCCGTCCGGAAGCGCATCGCCATGATGGCAGCCAACACAATAGGCGTCGAGCACGGGTTGCACTTCGCGCTCGAAGGAAAACCCGCGCGCGGGGCCGTACCAGGGCGTAATCTCCGATGGGGCGCGCTGGAACGCCGAGGGCGTATCCGTAAACTGCCCGCTCGTATTCTGCGGCTCATGACATCCCACGCAGGCAAGCGCCTCGCCCGGCGCGGCCGTCATCCAACTGCGCATAAGGGCCAGCGCCTTGCCGTCCGCGTCCAGGGGCTGCACCGAAATTGGCGTGTGCGCCGGTACGCGGAAATAAGCCGAGCCGTCCGGGTCAACAGGCGTTGTGCCCAGGATGCGCTTCACATCCCAGGGGCCGTCCAGCCCGACACGGTCGGGTTCCGCCCCCAACCCGTGATAGGTGAAGTTGTATCCCACAAGCCGCAGCGATTTTACCGTACCTCGAGGGACGCCCTCCAGCCCCGGTCCGCGATACACATCCGTCAGCATTACCAGGGCGTCTGTCGCTGTCGGGTCGGTTCTGTCCGGAACAATGGGCTGTCGTTCCCGCTTGCGCCAGGGGATTGCTTCAAGGAACGCCCAGTCCGGCTCCTCGTGAAGCAGCACAAAGTTGTCAAAAATATCCACGAGATATATGCCCCAAAGGCTGGTTCTGTCCGGCTTGCAGGACACAAGGAAATACTTCTCGCTCAGCGGCCAGGGATGTAGAAAGCGCGGCCAGCTCGCGGCAATGAGGCCGTCAAGAATCACCGGCGTCACGGTCTCGCCATGGCCGGGGATGCGCTGCACCACCCCCGCGGTTTCGTGACGGCCAAGAGCCGGATCAAGGACAACCAGTTCGCCCTGACGCGGCGGGTCATGGTGACCGCCCACAACGGTTGCCACTTTTGTGGGATGACCAGGGATGGGGCGCGCATAAAACATGGCCGTCGGCCAGAAAGAGTTGCTGCCGTAATATTCCATCTGGGCGCTGCCGTCAGGATTGGCGTGGAAAAGCAGTCGCGTGAATGCGTGGGCAATGTCGGCGTATTCCCAGCGCTGATACAGGATGCGTCCGTCGTTCAACACAGTGGGACACCAGTTATGATCCTGATCGTTGGTCAAGCGCCGTACGCGCCCATCATGGTCGCGCAGATAAAGGTTTGCCACCTTCGAACGTCCACCCAGGCAGGGAACGCCGATGAATGGCGCGGTGGACGTGAACACAATACGCTCGTCGGGCAGGTAACAGGCGTCGTAGTTATGCACATCCGTTTCGTCTATGAGCGGAAGCGGCGCAAGCGTTCCATCAACCAGGTCGAGTTCGGCAATCCCCCAGCGTCCATGTTCGTCGGGCATGGACAACAACAGTTTCCTTGCGTCATAATGCAGATCGAGATCGCCGATAAAACGGTCGCCTGTAGGTTGAAACAGCGTCTTGATGCGACCGCCGGGCGTGGGCGGCGTCAGGGCCACAAGCGTATTGTCATAACCCGTCGGGGCCAGGTCGGTGTTGCCGTGGTAGTTCATGGGCAGACCAAGCGCATCGGCGCGACGCCGGATCAGGAGCAGGCTATCGAAGTCAAGCAGCGGATTTGCGAGTAGCGCTTCGGCTTGAAGCGTCTCGAACGGCTCAACGAACGACGCATAGACATCGGGGGGGCTGTCCGTTGAAAGGCTGTCGTATTCAGATTGAAGCGCATCCAGCCGCGCTAAATACGCCGCGCCGTTTTTGTACCTGTCGGGAAAACTTCGGGACAGATCGTCAATAGCCATGCGCAACGCCCGCCAACGCGACGGCGCAACGCCCGGCTCATCAGGATCAGCGCTGCCGGGGAATCGCGTACGCACCGCCACCGGACGCCACTGCCGCGCGTCGGCCAGGTAAGAGAGCAGGTTCCCGGTCAGTTGGAGCAGATTTTCGCGATGGGGATTCTCGAGGTCGGCGTAATCCGGCCAACGCCAACCGAACACAATAAGGCGTCCGGCCCCGAGTTCATATTCGACCAATGGACGCTCGACGCCAGCGCGCGTGTTGCCCAATACCATCCCCTCGGCGGGGCCGCCCCAGTAAAAATCGGCAACAGCACGACAGCCGCCGCCGCTGAGCCAGACAAGACCGTCTTTCGGTTCCAGTCCGGCAAAGACGGGGTGGCCCGTTTCAACAGGAACCAGCGCGGCGGGATCGCGGTAGTTCTCCAGTTCATGACGCTGGGCGCGAATGTCCCTTTCAAGTCCGAGATGGTCAACAATCGCCAGCGCCCCGCCGGACAGCAGCAGGCCGCCGCCGCTTTCAGCAAAACGGCGCATCGTCGCCAAAGGCGTTCCGCTATAGAGCGCGGTGCGTTCTATGGCGTCGCCCTGATGATGCCACACCACGTCAAAATCAGCCAAATCGCGGGGTGCGCCTGCTTCATCCACAAATCCTTCGTTACCGACAAAAAGCAGTGTGGCCGCGCCCAGCGAAGTCGCCGCTTCCCAGGCGCCGCGATCGTGCATTCCCATGGCTTCCAGCGAGGTCTTTGAGGACAAGAAGGCTGTTGTCATAGGCTGGGTGATCGCTGAACCGGGAAAACACGGAAAAAGCGCAGCTATAGAAATGACCACGAAGAACGGCCGTTTTATGTGCGATGCGCAGAAGGACATGTTCCATCCTTATTCAGGGCATACAGGCGGGTGTAAGGCGCCTTGCCGGGAAATGTATAATAGAAACGCGTTAATGGCGCTGAAACAGGCGGCCATTATGCAACATTACAAATCAGTATGATGGATATGACGCGGATGAATCAAACGTGCATTGTACCGTTAAGAATACCTGTGCCAACGCCAATTCCCATGCGGGCATATTGGCGCAGGCAGTCAACACGCTGAAAGGAACTTCATTATGGCGTTGGCAACAGTTGCGGGGATAATGGCCGTCTTTGGCGTTTCCAATACTACTTCCGGGGAGGCGCTGGAACTGTGGTACGCTTCACCGGCTGCCGGCTGGATAGAGGCGGTGCCGTTGGGCAACGGGTTTATTGGCGCCATGGTTTTCGGCGGCATAAATGAGGAGCGTATAGCCTTGAACGAGGACAGTCTGTGGTCCGGCCGCCCCCAGGACGCGGATAATCCGGATGCCTTTGCCGCCCTGCCTGAAATACGGCGGCTCCTTTTTGAAGGGAAAGTCGAGGCTGCCGACAAACTCGCCAATGAACGGCTGATATGCAAGGGCGCAGGCTCCGGGCATGGCAATGGCGCGTACGAGCCCTACGGCTCGTATCAGATGCTGGGCGATTTGCGCCTGTATTTCGCGCCTCGGGGCGAACCATCAGACTACCGGCGCGTTCTCGATTTGGAGACAGGGATCGCGCGGGTGTCTTATCGGATTGGGGAAACCTTGTACGAGCGCACCCTTTTTGTCAGTGCGCCGGACAACGCGCTTGTCATCCATCTTGCAGCGTCTGGTCCCGACGCGCTGGATTTCACCGTGCGCCTTCATCGCGATCCCAGGAGCGGCAGTGAACGATGGAAAAACAATAGTGCGCTCCGTCCCGCCGCGACAACGGAAGAAACGGCGTCGCCTATTGAAGCGGTTTCTCCTGGAGACGGCCGCCTTCTGTTGCAGGGGCAGGCAACCCCGGAAAAAGGCTTGACCTTCGCCGCCGAACTGGCGGCAACCCAGGAAGGGGGGCGTCTGAAAACGTTGCACGACGCACTGGAAATTCAGGGCGCAAAAACCGCGACGCTTGTGGTGGGCGCCGCCACCACTTTTCGCCACCGGGAACCGGCGGCTGTATGCGCGGAAACGGCGCACGCCGCCATCGCCAAATCGTATCACGCACTGGAGCGCGCTCACGCGGCTGATCACAGCGCGTACATGAACCGCGTTCGCCTGCGCATTGCGGGCCCCGTTCGCGTGGGACGCCCCATTGATGAGCGGCTCGCTGCGATAGCACAAGGAAAAACTGATCCGCACCTGATGGCGCTCTATTTTCAGTTTGGACGCTATCTGCTGTTGGCGAGTTCGCGGCCCGGGTCGTTGCCTGCAAACTTGCAGGGGATATGGTGCGACCATATTCAGGCGCCCTGGAACGCCGACTACCATCACAACATCAACGACCAGATGAATTACTGGCCCGCCGAGGCGACCAATCTGCATGAATGCCGCAAGCCTTTTTTGGAGTTTATCGCGTCCCTGCGTGAACCGGGAAGAAAAACGGCCCGGGTGCATTACGGCGCACAAGGCTGGGTGGTGCATACCATCTCGAACATCTGGGGATTCACCTCGCCCGGCGAACACCCCGGCTGGGGCGCATTCAGTGCGGCCGCCGGCTGGTTGTGCAGGCATTTGTGGGAACACTATGCGTTCCATCCCGAGCGCGATTATCTCGAATGGGCCTATCCCATTATGCGCGAGGCCGCGTTGTTTTACTTGGACTTTCTGATAGAGGACCCCGATACCGGACATCTTGTCACAGGGCCGTCCAATAGTCCAGAGAATAATTACCGCACCGCGGATGGGCAGGTGGCGCGGGTATGTCTGGCGCCGGCAATGGACACCCAGATTATCCGCGACCTTTTTGGCAATTGCATTCGCGCAAGCAAAATCCTCGATACGGACGAACCGTTCCGAACAAAACTGGCCGAGGCCAGTGCGCGACTTGCGCCGAATGCGATTGGCCGACATGGGCAGTTACAGGAGTGGCTGCTGGAAGATTATGATGAACCGGAGCCGGGACACAGGCATATATCACACCTCTACGCACTTCATCCGGGAGACGCCATTACCCCAACAGAAACCCCTGAACTGGCGGCGGCGGCGCGACAAACGTTGGAACGCCGCATCGCCCACGGCAGCGGCCATACCGGATGGAGCCGCGCATGGATGGTTAATTTCTTCGCAAGGCTGCACGACGGCAACGCCGCCTAC
>SLFT01000537.1 GCA_007124105.1 Candidatus Hydrogenedentota bacterium
CAAGGTCATGACGCGTTGCTGGCCATGGCGCAAATGCCGCCGGGCATCCCTGTTGGCGCGCTGGCCATTGGCGCGCCCGGAGCGACCAATGCCGCGTTGCTGGCACTGGCCATACTAGCGAACAAATACACGGAGTACGCGGACAAATTGAAGGCATATCGCATCAAACAGACGGAAAAAATTGCCGCTACCGCGCTGCCCTGTCAATAAGAAGCGAAAGGGATTGAGCCTCATGTTTACAGCGCCAACAGACGCGCAAATTCAGCGCGCTTATGAACACGCAAAAGAGATATATGCCGCATACGGTGTGGACACGGATGCGGCCATGAAACGGCTTGCGACAATCCCCATCTCGCTCCATTGCTGGCAGGGCGACGATGTGGGCGGCTTCGAGAACTACGACGCGGCAAGCGGCGGCGGCATCCAGGCTACGGGCAACTACCCGGGCAAGGCGTCCACGCCCGACCAGCTGCGACAGGATGCCGGGCAAGCCCTTGATCTGATTCCGGGCAGGCATCGCTTCAACCTGCACGCCATGTACGCGGAAACAGAAGGGGTGAAGGTGGACCGGGATGCGCTTGGCCCCGCGCATTTCCAGAACTGGGTCGCCTGGGCGCGCGAGCGCGATCTGGGCATTGATTTCAACCCTACGTGTTTCGGCCATCCCAAGGCGGACGACGGTTTTACCTTGTCACATTACGACCCGGGCGTCCGCCAGTTCTGGATAGACCATTGTATCGCTTCGCGCACGATTGCCGAGCATATTGGCGCGCAGCTCGGCCGGGCATGCGTTACCAATTTATGGATACCAGATGGCTATAAGGACACGCCTGTTGATCGCAACAAGTCGCGCATGTTGTTGCGCGAGGCGTTGGATGAAATCTATGCGACACGCAGTGATCCCGCTAAAAATCTGGACGCGGTGGAATGCAAACTGTTCGGCATCGGGTCGGAAAGCTGCGTCATAGGCTCGCATGAGTTTTACATGGGCTACGCCATCAGCCGCAAACTGTTGTTGTGTCTTGACGCAGGCCACTTCCATCCCACGGAAGTGATCTCCGACAAGATCAGTTCCGCGCTCCTGTATCTGGACGAGATACTGTTGCATGTAAGTCGCGGCGTACGCTGGGACAGCGATCATGTGATTGTGTTGAGCGACGAAATCCGCGCTATCGCCGAAGAGATTGTCCGGGGCGATCATATAGACCGGGTGCATATTGGCCTTGACTTCTTCGACGCGAGCATCAACCGCATCGCCGCATGGGTAATCGGAACGCGCGTCATGATCAAAGCGCTGCTGCTGGCCCTGCTCGAGCCGACAGACACGTTGCGCGAATTCGAGCGGGAACAGAACTTTACCGCGCGCCTCGCATTACTTGAGGAACTGAAGACCCTGCCCTTTGGCGCCGTGTGGGACTGCTACTGCCTGCAACAGAACGTGCCGCCCGCCGGCGCATGGATGCAGACGGTAATACAATACGAAAAGAATGTGCTGTCCGGGCGCGGGTGATTGCACCGTCCAGAGCGATGGCCGAAACCGACTTGCATTGTCTTGTTGTCGGGCATCATCCCGGCAGACGGCTCGCGGGTCGGTCGTTATCGTCGGGCGCTTTATCGGCGCTTTTCGGAGAGACCATTTGCAGCTCGAGAGGTGATGTGACGTCCAGATGCACATCCCGTTGCGGGAACGCGATGACGATATCCGCTTCCTTGAACAATTTATCTATTCGATGGCGGACATCGCTCATCACGGCGCGCGCGTCCACCGCCGGCCCGATTTCCACCCAGAAGTAGGCGGAAAAGTGTAACGCGTTGTCGCCAAACTCTTCGAAGAATACCTTCGGTTCCGGGTCTTCCAGTACCTGGCCATGTTCCGTGACAGCGCGCATTATCAGGCGCTGCGCGTCACGGGTGGGCGAGCCATAGGCCACGCCCACGGATACCTGTACGCGCACCTGTTTGTCCGTAAGCGTCCAGTTTATCACATTGGTTTCGAGGAATTTGCTGTTGGGTATCAACATTTCGACGCCGGAGAACAGGCGCAAGCGCGACGCGCGCGCGCCGATATTGCTGATAATGCCGATTTTGCCGTCAATTTCCACCCAATCGCCTATGCGTATGGGTTGTTCGCCCATGAGAATAAGCCCGGATAGAAAATTATTGATAAGGTTCTGCGCGCCAAAACCGATACCAAGCGCGATGGCGCCGCCGAGGAAAGTGAATATGGTGAGCGGTATGTTCACGTAATTGAGCGCGAAATAAAAGACAATGATGAACAACAGGTAGTTGGACAGCTTTTCAAAGATAAGCACCACATTCGAGCGCAGTTTCAGTTTTTCCGAGGCGTAATTGCGCAGGTATCGAATAAAAAAACGCCCCGCGGCAAGCCCGCCTACGAGGATGACAAGCAAATAGAATATCTTGCGTACTGTGATGGATTCATCGCCAATCTCGGTCAGTTGGCGGTCAAAATTCATGGATACAAAGGTGTACGTCCGCCCAAGCGCATCCGAAATACGTTGGCCCCAGCCACGTTCCAGCTGGCGCATCCGCACCTCGTCCAGAATGCGTTCAGCCAGGTTAATAATCTGCGCCATGCGCACTTGGATACGCGCGCGCACGGCTTCGCGGTTGCGCAGAATGGCGAGTTGCTGTTCCGCGAGGTTTTTGTCGCCATCTTCGGCGGTCCAGTTTGCCAGCCGCGTTTCAAGGGTGGAAATCTGGCTGCGCAGGCTCATGGCGCGTCGGTCGCCTGCATTGCGCTCCCTGTTAAATATATCTATCCTATCGCGCAATTGCGTGGCCAACGCGTTCCAGTCGGGCCATTCCGGCGCCAATGTTGGGTTGGCCACCCAGAAACGGGTTTGCCAAAGGTCGGTCACGTCGTTCTCATATTCCTGAAGCGATTCTAAAACGGCCAGTTCGATACGCGCCGCTTCCATGCGTCTGCGATGCAAATCGAGTTCATTGCGCGCCTGTTGTTGCGCGGATTCTTCGGTCGCCCCTTCGAGGGCGCGTTCTGCCTGGGCGATGTGCGTCCGTTGTTGTTCAATGGTGTCGCGCACTTTTTGGCTTTCAGCAGTCAGTTCTTCAATGACTGCCTGCTGCCGCTCAATAATGGCATCCAGTTCTTCTTGTCGGAATAATGTTTGTGGGCGCGCCCGTTCCACGCGCTCACCAGCCAATTCCAGGTTCTTGTCCAGCAGTTCTTTGTAGGACTCCGTCCGCCGTAATTCCGCTTGGGCCGCTTCGAACTCTGCTTCATTTGCCTGCACAAGCGTACGCGCGGTTTCCACCTCATACAAAACGCGCGGACGCTCCGCCTGTGATGCGCCGCGCAGCTGTTCGCTCAGCCTGTTGAGAGCGGTGCGGGCCACCCCAACATCTGCGCGTTCCATGGAGACAAGCTCACGGAGAGCCCGCAGAGAAAGCAGTTCCGCCTCAACATCCATCTGCCTTACCGCCACTTCGTTAAGCAGGTTGTCTAAAAACGCAATGGAATACGGGGGTTCCTCTGTTATTGCCAGCGCTTCCTCGCGTTCGGCGTCAAACGTTTCGTGTTGTTCCCGTAAGGCCAACAGATCACGTAACGCGTTGCGATGGCGCTGATAGGCCATAAGCAGTTTTCGGTATGCCGCTGTGCGCGCCTGCACTGTTTCCAGTGCAATTGCGCGCTCCGCCTCTTCGCCGCCGCTTTCCTCGATCACCTGGTTCTCGGCGATAAGCGTTTCCACGTCCGAAATGCGTGATTCCAAATCCAGCATCAGTAATTCATCGGCCATTTCTGTTGTCGGCGCTTCGGCTTCTTCGCCTTCTGCCGCAGTTTCGGCGGCGGTCCCTGGCAGTGAAATCGCCTGCGCAAACACAATAGGAGCGGTTCCTATTAGCAAGAATAGCAACACAAAAACGGGTAGATATCTACGAAAACCGAGATGTATGGAGGCCGGCGCATGAAGACGTTTCATCAATGTATTCCTTGTTTCCGAAAAAGCAGTATACATCCAGTGTAACACTTGCAGTTCAATAATCGCAAAGGCAAATAGTTTTGTTTCTTGATCCGCCTATCCCGCAGTGCATGGTGATGGATCAGGCCTCATTAAGCAGTTCGGTGGTTGCCGGATAAGCCCGCTGTATCAGGGAAGGGGGTGTAACTCTCTAACCATTGCCTGCAATGCGGACATGACGCTGTGGTCTGTCAGCGCCGGCGTCAGCAGGAGCAAGCCCACTGAGAGGCCAAAGAAAAGGGCGATGAACCAATCGCCGAGGCCCCACCCTTTTTGTTTTACCGCCGCCTGTCCAGACGGCGCGTCTCTTTCATCTTCTTTTAGCGTTGTTGCCGGCACTTCCTGCGCATCCTTTCGGCTGCGACGCATTACGGCAGCCCGTACGACCTGCGCTGCGTCGTCCAGAGAAAGCAATATCGCCCGCAGCACACGGGACCATGCCGCGAATCGGGCCGTACCCCGCGAACCGGCGGTGACGGCGCGTCCCAACCTTGGCGCCAATCGCAGCCCGGCTACACCGATAACATATTCCATGTACAGCGCAATGACCATTGCAAACACTATCAGCGCAAGGTCCAGTCGCAGTTCCCACAGGGCGCTGCGCCAGACGCGCCCCGACGCGGCGGCCAGGTGGCGCTGTCGGATATATTCGAAAACGAAATGTACGCCGACAACCACCACAAGCCAGAATAAGCTGACAAATGCGCTGAGCACAACGGCAAGCCCAATGTACGCGACAATAAAGGCTCGGCTCTCGTCGTGGTTGATTATCCACGCGCGCAACGATGTTTGAGGAGCGGCAGTTTCAGATGATTTCATGATGCGGACATTCTACCCAACGGCCTGACGAAAGGCAAACCCGCCGCGGCCGGTTCGAAATTACAGGGCGCGATATGCTAAACTCCCGTAAATATCCTTCCAGCCCGTGCGCATACATACCAGCCAGGGGCGGTGTGGGTCTAGTAGCGGCCACAGCATGATGTTGGCCGCCATGCCAGACGCAATTTGTCTGTTGCCCCTTTTCGGCGGCACAGCCACGCGCAACACAGATGCGCACCGGATATTTATGGCGCGCATTTTTCATTGTGAAAAAAGAAAGGAAACACGGTGTCTAAAACTCCAGGTTTATCCGACGAATCCACCAAGACAGGCAATCATATTGTCATTGACGTGGAACGTTGCAAGGGCTGCTATCTATGCATCACAGCCTGTCCCCACGGCCTTATCGAAAAAAGTGACTGTCTTAATAACGCTGGCTGCTACCCCGCGCGTCCCGGCGCGTCAGCGGAGATCCGCTGTACGGCTTGCGGTCTATGCTGGCAAGTCTGTCCCGACGTAGCCATCGAGGTATACAAAAAAGAGAAGGAGCCTGACGCATGAACGCAACAGCTGTGATGACACAGGAGCGGACGGGAAAACGCGCCCTTGTGCAGGGGAATATCGCCCTTGCCGAAGGCGCGGTGCAAGCGGGACTCGACTGCTACTTTGGGTATCCCATTACGCCGCAGAATCAGGTGCCGGAATATTTATCGGCGCGCTTGCCGGAAACAGGCGGCGTCTTCGTACAAGCGGAGAGCGAACTTGCCAGCATCAACATGGTCTTGGGCGCGGCGGCCACGGGCGCGCGCGTCATGACCAGTTCCTCGGGGCCCGGCATTTCCCTCATGCAGGAAGGCATCTCGTTTCTCGCGGGCGACCAATTGCCCTGCGTGATAGCAAACATCATGCGTTCCGGCCCGGGACTGGGCGGCATCAAGCCAACCCAGGGCGATTACTTGCAGGCCACCCGCGGCGGCGGTCATGGCGATTACCATACCATCGTGCTTGCGCCGGCCAGCGCACAGGAGATGTTCGATCTGACGCACAAGGCCTTTGACCTGGCTGACACATATCGTAACCCCGTATTAATACTTGCTGACGCAATCCTGGGTCAGATGAAGGAACCTGCTTACCTGGAGCCGGCCTATCCCCGGCTTGAGATAAAGAAAGACTGGGCGTTGACCGGCGCGGACAACCGCCCGGCGCGCAATATCCGCAGCATGTATCTTGAAGGCGATGACCAGGAACAACTGAACTATACGTTGCGCGACAAATACGACAAAATCAAAAAAGAGATTCCAATGTGGGAAAGCGCGGATACGGACGACGCCGATCTGGTGGTGGTCGCTTTCGGCACCGCAGCGCGTATCGCATCGTCGGCGGTGCGTATGGCCCGCATCGAGGGATTGCGCGTGGGATTATTCCGCCCCATAACCTTGTTCCCGTTGCCGGAAGACGCGTTGCGCGAATTGGCGTCTCGGGTCAAGCGGCTCCTGGTGGTGGAAATGAATCTGGGACAGATGCTGCACGATGTGCGCGCTGTTGCGGGCGCTGATGTGGACGTGGCGTTTCATGGCCGTCCCGGCGGCGGCGTACCCACGGTGCGGGAAGTGCTCGACAAAATCAAGGAGAATATTGCATGACAGTTAAAAAAGTTTTTGGACGGCCCGAATCGCTGTGCGACGTGCCGACCCTCTATTGCGGCGGCTGTGGCCATGGGGTTGCCCACCGGCTGACCGCCGAGGCCATAGACCATTTCGGTGTGCGTAGCCGCGCCGTCGGCATTGCGCCGGCGGGATGCAGCGTACTGCTATACAAGTACTTTGATGTGGACACCATCGAATCGGCGCACGGACGCGCCCTGGCCGTCGGCACGGGCATGAAACGGGCGAATCCGGACCTGTTCGTGTTCTCGTATCAGGGCGACGGCGACCTGGCCAGCATTGGCATGTGCGAGACAATACACACGGCCAACCGCGGCGAAAGCATTACCGCCATTTTTATTAACAATGCCGTGTACGGCATGACCGGCGGCCAGATGGCGCCCACAACGCTGCCGGGGCAGCGCACGACCACCACCCCGGCGGGGCGTTGCGTCGAGCGCGAGGGCGCGCCCATCAAAATGGCGGAGATGATGGCCACCTTTGATGGCGTGGCCTACAGCGAACGCGTCGCCTTGTATGATCCGCGCCAGATAAGGCGCGCGCGCAAGGCGGTCTTTCGCGCTTTCGAGGCGCAGTTGAACAATTGCGGCCTCGGTTTTGTGGAAATCCTGGCGCCGTGCGTCACCAATTTAAAGATGACGCCCGACAAGGCGCAGCAGTGGGTGGTGGAAGAATTATGCGCCACATTCCCGCTGGGTGTATACAAGGATGCGCTGCCAAAAGAAACAAATGAGTCCAAACCGGTTCCCGCCGCGCCCGAGCGCGCCGGCGCAACCGCCGAATGTGGGAGTGTCGCCCATGCAGACTGAAGTATTACTCGCCGGATTCGGCGGTCAAGGCGTTTTGTTCATGGGCGACCTGGTGGCGCGCAGCGCCATGGCCCAGGGGCTGCACGTAACCTATATGCCGACCTATGGCGTTGCAATGCGCGGCGGCACGGCGAATTGCGTTGTAATCATGTCCGACGAACCCATCGGTTCGCCCGTGATGGACACGCCTGACATTGCCGTGATTCTGAACCAGCAATCCTTCGATAAGTTTCAACCGCTCGTCAAGAAAGGCGGCATGATTGTGGCCAACTCGGCGATGGTTGACGCCGACTCCTTCACGCGTGAGGGCGACGTGCGCCTTGTAATGGCGCCCGCCACGGATATTTCACGGGAAGTAACAGGCCGCGAACAGTCCACGAACATGGCCGCCCTTGGCGCGATGCTCGCCGCCGACACCACACTTTCGCTGGAGATAGTGGAGGAGACGTTGCGCGCGAACCTCGATCCAAGCAAACACGCGTTGCTGGAGCCGAACCTGAAAACTATCCGCGCCGGCATGGCCGCCGTGACCAGCGCCGCGCCAACCTCTTAATGCTATCCAAGGCGACGTCCATTTCCGAGAATGACCTGAAACGTCTTATAGCTAGAGTTATTCGCGATCAAATCGCGGTGTACGAAAATCCTGTCTATGATGAAGAGGTGCCTTTGCTGGTGGAGGTGGCAAAAACGCGTGACATCCCGCGGAGGAAGCGTAATGAGATTTTTCGGTTAGCGGAATTGTTCGACAAGCTACTTGCTGCGGCGGGCCAGACCGAGCCTGCCTTGGCGGTGCTGTCCGATACCGCCGCTTCCTGTGACAAACTGGGTCGGACGGAACAGGCGGCCCAAGTGCGCGGGACGCAAAAAAAGGAATACAGGATAGCCGGGGTTTGAATGACAGTGCGGGCTGAGTTTTCGTGCACATCTAACCCGGATATTTCACCAGATTTCTGTTGCGCCTGCGAATCTTACGCCATCTCAACCACTTTCTTGCCCGTCGGCTTCGACGTGTCCCGACACGCTGTCAGTCGGCTTCCTGCGCAAAATGGCTGATCTGACGCAATCTTCGCAGGCTCACGACGAAACCTGGTGAAATATCCGGGCTAAGACGATTGGGCGATTATTGACTCCCTCTACGCCTGCCGCATAGAATAAGGGCGAGGCTCGCCTGTCTGGAGCTATATCTGTCGGAGAAACGGGAATATGTCAATTGCACAATCGTTGGAAGATGCCACACCAGCGTTGGACTTTGAAGCGCCGCTGAGGAGCGATGATCCGCGCTGGACGGATTTCACGCTGGCCCGCGGTGATTGGGCCATACAGAAAATCAAAAGATTATTTGAAAGGCAAAGTGCGCAACGGCGGCTGCATGTGGTGTTCGCCAGTCATCGAGGCGCGGGAAAAACCACGGAACTCAATCGTCTTTCCAGCGTTCTCAGCGGCAACTATTATCCGGTTTATTTTGAAGCCAACCTCGAAATGGACGCTGTTCGTTTTGAAATGGAGGACTTGCTTCTGGTCATCGCGCGCGCCATCGAAG
>SLFT01000182.1 GCA_007124105.1 Candidatus Hydrogenedentota bacterium
ATCCGTTGCAGAAGCGGTTCCGCGAGCGTATCAGGAAGGGCCGCACCCCGTACAAGGGCTTGAGGCGTTTATGGAGCGGCATGGCGAAAAACCCTATGCGTTGTTCGCGCAACCCGACGGGGATACTAGGGACAGGCACCTATTTAACGCATATATGCCTGGACTGCTCTCGTCCGGTTAAAATTGTCGCGAGGAAGCCACCAATAATAGGTGTTGTTCCGTTGGTTTTCTCTGTGCCTCCGTGTGATCATGCGTTTTCTTTCCGCACACGGAGACACAGAGGCACGGAGAGGAAGAGTTCGCGTATGCCATTTCGTTTGTTTGCAGGGTGTGAGAAAATACAGACCGGGTGGCCCCGGCGGATTGCTCCACCGGGGCTCCCACAGACCCGTACGTGCATACATTAATGCATACGGTTCCTCAAAACAATGTTAGTTGCGCGTGTGAGCGTTCGGTTTGCTTTCGCTTCTTCCACGTCTCACCGGGGTGGGGCAGCGGGTATGTCTTCTTCATCCGGTTGAACTTCGCCCAGTTGAAGTCGCGGTTACGGTTTCTTCGGTTTAGCCACTTCTGCCAGGCGCGCGCCACTTGGTGGCGAAACACGTCCAGCGCGGCTTTGTTGCCGATAATGCCGTAGTATTCGTTATGCCCGCGTATGCGCAGACACAACTGCTTCCACTGCTCCTTCACCGGCAGATGCCGGTGCTTGCGACACCATTGGTATACCGCGCGTATGCTGCGCGTGAGTCTTTTCGCCATCGTCTTGCGCCTGACCGCCCACTTGCCTTTTCGGGTCTTGCGCCAATAATGGGTAAACCCGAGCAGGTCAAAGGATTCCGGTCGTCCGCTCCGAGAACGCCCGCCGCCGGGGTTTTCCCGGTCGTTACGGCGCTCCTTGTGGTTCGGACTACGGAAATCAATCAGGCGTGTCTTGTCCGGGTGTACCGCCAGACCATATTTCGCCATGCGTTTTGGAAGCACTTTCATGACGCGTTGCGCGTCACGCTTCTTTTCAAAAACAATGACAAAGTCGTCGGCGTACCGGATAAGACGGCAACGTCCGTCCATTCGTGGGCGCACGTCGTTCAGAAACCACGCGTCCAACACATAGTGCAGGTAGATGTTCGCCAGCACGGGCGAAATCACCCCGCCCTGCGGCGTGCCAGCCTCGGGATACGTTACCGTTTCCCCGGCCATCACGCCCGCGTTAAGCCATTTGCCGATAAGGCGTCGCAACACGCCGTCGCGTACCCTGACTGACACGAATTGCTGAAGTTGCCTGTGGTCAAGGGTGTCAAAAAACTTGCGTATGTCAACCTCCAAGACCCAGCCGCCGCCCACGCCCATCGTCGTGCTCCAGACATCCTGCAGCGCGTCGTGAGCGCTGCGCTTCGGTCTGAACCCGTACGAACCGTCGTAAAAGTCGCGCTCATAGATCGGCTCCATAAGCATTACAACGGCTCGTTGTACGATTTTATCCTCGAAGGTGGGGATGCCTATCGGGCGCGTCTCGCCGCCGGTACCTTTGGGGATGTCCTTGCGGCGCACAGCGGGCGCTTTATAGCACCCCGATTTGAGGCGGTCAAAAAGCGCCTGAAGATTCTCATGAAGAGATTCCGCGTACGTCTTGCCCGTCACGGCATCCACGCCCGCCGCCCCGTCCTTGCGGGTGCGCCGGTACGCTTCGTACAACCAGTCGAGGGTGATATGGTGGGCAAGCGATGTGAAAGCAAACTCCGGCTTTGTTCGCGCCAGTTCCGCTATCCGCTGCTGTACCGTTGATACATGTTCCAAACTTCTGCGCATTTGATGTAGTTCCCATCAGCGGGCCATTGTTTCGACGCCTCGCTTCCCTCCACAGGCTCCCTGCAGGGTCAGGTTCGCCCGCTTCATCGGTACTATCAGGGCGCTATGACTTCCTGCCGTCCATTTCGCCGCACTTGGTTTCCCTCGATTGGCGATACCCCACCGGCACGCGCTTTCCTTGGCGCACTCGACCGGGCGTACCGGCGGTCAAGCGTTTGGAGTTGGTAACCCGGCGCTCCAACCGGGATGCAATGGGGAAACGACAGGACCTCTCAAGTTCCCGTGAGACCTCAATGTTCCGTTTGCTCTTGTTCCAGCGACCCCGGACGGTCCGGCGCTCCCAGACCACGTACAGGAGGCCGATGTTGTCCCCACGCTGTCCACTATGAAGACACCGACGTTGAGTATTTTCGAGGCTCAATAGCAAGGCTTTCGGATTCGCTGTCTACGCTTCGCAGCGCCGGTTACCCGGGCACCACGCAAGACTCGCTTCCGGCGGCAGGTCACACCTTACCGGGTGGGCTTGTACCCACAAGGTCTCAAAGAAAGGTTTCGTATGTTGACTTTACATTACATCCTCCTTTCACGAGTTAAACTTGACGCGAGGACAGTATACGCATCTTTCATCCCTCCTGCGTCTTGGAACTGGCTTATTGGGGCGCAGCATACATCCATCGAGCGATTCAACGGGCGCAATGAACTTAGCATATCCACCTCAAAAGTCACTTGCGCTCATCGCGCATCCGTCAGGACACTACGATCGGCTGTTCCGAGCGGTAATAGCGATAGATGGTCCACGTGGCAACAGCGCAGAGGATGTGCCACACCGCATGTCCCTGAAAAATGGTGTCGGGATAGTAAAAGGGTCTTCCTTGAAGGGATAAGTTCCAGACGCCGAAGGCGGATGAAAAACTGAGGACGGTATAAAGCACCCATTTATTCTCGAAGCGCACCCGTTTCCGGTTTATCAACCTGTAGACGCCTTCCAAAATCACGGCAGAAAGGATCAGAGCGCCGAAAGTTGTTTCAACGTGCAGTGACGCGAAAATCAATCCTGTACTCAGCCCAGCATAAATCAACACAAAAAGGAACGCGCCGCCTCGAATAATCCTGATGAACGAATAACACACGCAAAAGGAAACCCAGATATACATGCTGCTGACGTCCAGGAAACCGCCCAGTGAGGTCAACGACCCGTGCATGGCCACCGTACCCCAACCAAGAATGATGACAGCAAGCGCGTAAACGCCAGCATAGAAATCAGTGCGGTTCATAAGATTATCCGGCAGCTGCGGGCACCCTTCCGCCTGCTGCCTGCCGACACGCCAGGCGATAACAAGCCCCAAATACACGAAAAGAAGCGATGAAACCGAGTTCGCATTCTGTTTGAACAACCCGCCGCTGTCAACCTCACAGAAAACGTGAATATAATGACCAGGAAAACCGGCCAGATACCATGCATAGTAGGCCGCCCAACAGGCAATCGCGACAACCAGGCAGACTAGAAATGCCCGATATCGCTTCATTAACTCCATGTACTTTTCCGGCATCATCTTTTCCTTTTCCGCGGCACGAGGGTTATCGCAACGATTCATACAGTGGCAAACTTGACTATAACACAGTATGTTGAGTTTCAGTCTTGGACTGGGGCAGGGCGGCGACAGTATACACAATTCTATCACGGAGATTGCGGTCGCTCTTTACCACGGGTGGTGAGGAGAAGCGTAATTGAATATACTGTCTTCAGAAATTCGACTTTGACCCAACACTTTCCTTTCTGCTACCGTTTTCCTTATGATAACCTGTGTGTACCTGGAACTGTAGAAGGAATGATGCTATGTGCAACAATGAGCCAACGTCAACCGGTTGCGGATGTGACGCAGGGTATAATCGGCGCGAATTCATGACACTGGCGGGTCTCGCCACGGGCGCCGCAATGGCGTCAATGCCCTTCATGACGCGTGTGGCGGAAGGTTCGTCTGTCAGGGGCGAAAAGCGTCCGGCGCGGGTACGCGTCGCATTTTTGTATCCGGCATCTTCCGCTTTCGCCGATGCTCCCGACGGCTGGTGGAGCTGGCCGGGAAATGAATTTGACACCGAAGGCCGGCAACGGGCCTACATGGAATCGCTTGAAAACAAGGCCAGGCCGCTGGGCGTCCAATTACAGATGGATTCGGGTTCCATCCAGAACGAGGCGCAGGCCCAATCCCTCATCACGGCACTGGGAGATGAACGCCCCGACGGCCTTGTGTTGATCATGTTTTATAACCGCAGTCTTTCCTTGGCGGACACCTTGCTGGAAGCGGCCAAAGACATGGGCATTCCCGTGGTGTTTTACATCGGGCTGGGGGTCAAGCACGGGTCAATTGCCGCCTACAGACGGGAAGGCGTGTATTTCATTCAGGCCTACGAAGACCTGGAGGCAATCGCAAATGGTCTGCGCATGATTGCCGCCAAGGTACGGCTTGAGCAGAGCCTCATCCTGAGCGTCACCGAAGCGGATGCGCGAGGGGAAGGTGTGGAAGAATTTTTCGGCATCAGGGTAAGGGTTATTCCTTTTGATGAGTACGCCCGGCTGTTCAAGGAGGCGCAAATCAGCGCATCCGACCGTTCATGGATGGAGACAATTGTCGCGGAGGCGCAAGAAGTGCGCGGCATCAGCGCCGAATCCGCCGAAAACGCACTGCGCGCCCATCTCGCGCTCCGGGAATTGATTGCCGCGGAAAATGCGGACGGCGTGACCATGAACTGTCTTCAAACCGGTATGCTTAAGCCGTGCATCAGCTTTTCGGAACTGAACAGCGAATTGATTCCCGCCGCGTGCGAAAACGACCTGGCAGCCGCCTACACACAGATGCTTGGTCAACTGCTGACCGGGAAACCGGGTTTTCAGCACAACCCCGCCTTCGATACGGAACGTAATCAGTATTACGCCTCACACTGCACCTGCCCGATCCGGCTGCAGGGCCCCGAGGGCCCGAAGACTCCCTACCTGCTCCGGCGCTTTGCCCACACCAATGAGGGCAGCTGCGCAATTCAGGTTTTCTGGGAGGAAGGCGAACCGCTGACCATGGTGCGATACCACTATGGCGAGGCGCCGAAACTGGATGTCTACGCGGGTCGTGTGGCGGCCAGTTATCCCATGCCCCCCGTGGGAGGCTGCACCACCAATGTTGCCGTGGAGCTGACGGACCGCAAGGATGCCTGCATGGTGCAGGGCCACCACAACCTGCTCTTCCACGGTGATTACGCGCGCCGCTTCCGGTTGTTTGCCAACCTCTACGGCCTGCCCCTTGCCGATACCGGGTTTGATGGGCATTGGGCAATCTGATATTGGCTGTCGTTCCTTCTGCCTTTCGCGCCGGGAAAATCGCAGATAGCGGCGGCGGGTGTCCTGGAAACGAAGCAAACACACACGCGGCCTGAACAGAGGGACACAACGCATGAATGGCGAAGGTGAAAAAAGCATGGGGGGCGACATAGACAGGATGACGTTGACGCCCGCAGGGCCCGACGATGCGGACGAACTGATGACGCTGTGGATGGACGCGTTTCCCCTGAAATTCGCGCATGTAATGGGCGATTCTGCGCTGCCGATCCTGCGAGAATGGTTCGAGCATGTTCCCCGCATATTCGAGCATACCCACCTGGCGCGTGTGGACGGAGTATGCACCGGGTACATACAGTTCAGGTTTGCGGACGGCCCCCGGATGACCGATGGTCTTTGTGCATTGTGGTCCACTGTCCAGCGTCGCCTTGGCTTCCGACGCACCGTAATCTGTATGCTGCGGCTCGCGCACGGAGAAATCAACGGCCCCAGGGCTGGTGAACTGTACATCAAGATGCTGGGGGTCCGCGCCGATTGCCGCGGGCGCGGCGTTGGCTCAGCCCTGCTTAATTTCGCAGAGACTCACGCGCGCGATAGAGGTTTGCAGCGGCTCTGTCTGGGCGTAGTCAGCGAGAACAGCGGCGCCATCCGACTTTACGAGCGCTACGGGTTCAAGCGCGGCGCAGAACACCGATTCCTGGTCCGCTGGTCGTCCGGTTCGCCTGGCTACTATGTCATGACAAAAGATTTGTGAGGAGCATTCGGGACAAAAGGCGATGCTTACGAAGGGGAAGAGCGAAATTCTGGGGACATCCATGAACTCCTGACAGGCCGGCGCTTTGCCGGAAGGACGTTTGCGCCGGTCAAAGCATCGGTTTTTCATCCTCCTCCACAGGCTCACGACGAAACCTGGTGAAATATCTGGGCTAGTTTTTCTTTACTTGGTTCTTTAGACTCGTACTAGTACATGGATGCCCGCAGGAAAGCGTGCGCATTTGCCGACGGCCACAGAAGATTCCATTCTGTCAACGGTTCAGGGGCGGTCTGGTCCCATCGCTTCGGGTAGCGGCCGTTGCTGTCCCGCGTGTTTTCGCGCAGGTGAATCAGGCTCCTTTTCACCAAGCCAAGCCAGTGCGCGTCTTTGGTCATTTCGTATACTTGCAGCCATGCGTCCGTGAGTTTGAAGGCAAACATGGAATCGCATTTGATGGTTCCCGTATCCGTGTCAATCCAGTGCTTTTCGGCGGCCTGGGCGATACGCAGCGCCTCATCGCGGTATTTTTCCTCGCCGGTAATTTGGTAAAGCCGCAGGTTGCAGCGCAGGGGCACCGCAGTGTTGTAGGACCATTTGTACTCGCCAATGGAACCGTCCTCCCTGATATCGTTGAAAAAAAGACCGTCCTTGTCCTGTAGGGTATTTTCAAGCCACCGCAACAAGCGCAGACCATCTTCCAGTAAAGCGTCCTCTTTGGTTTCCGCATAGAGTTCGATTGCGGCGAGGGCGGTCCCGGCGGTGGAACATACGGCTTTGTTCCTGGGCAATTCCTGCCTTTTCCATGTCTCCTTCCACCAGATGCCCCCGCCATGGGTGTCGTCCTCTCCTGACAAGGCGAACTGGAGCGTTTCCCGGCTGCGCTTGAGGTAGGCTTCATTTTCCGTAACGCGATACGCGTCAACAAGTGCCAGCGCCATCCAGGCGTTGTCATCATAAAAGCGGTCAGTCGGTTTCGGCATGGGAAGACAGTCATAACCGCCGATGTCGTTGGTGTTGGCATCCCAATACGTATCCGTGTCAGCGATGAAAGCAGTCAGGCGCTCCTCATATTTTTGTGGGTCAACCTGAGCGGCAGCGCTTAGCGCCTTCATGAGGACGAAGACACCCCAGGTAAACGCTATCTGGTCACGTTTATGGTCTTCGTAGTAGCTGTTGCTGTCCGGCATACGGAAGTCACGTTCAATCAAGTCCAGCGTTTCCTCACCCCAAGCGCGGAAGGTAACGGCGGTGGTGTTCGTATTTTCCGCGCTGGAAGAATCGTCAGCCCAACAGGTGGTGGCAACCAGGACGGCCATGAGAATCCCAAACAATTGGTAATACAGGGACAGACTACGCATTAATGACATTTTCGGAGTTTTTTGAATCATGTTGTGCCTTGGGCGGCTTCTTCCTTTTGGGTTTTCTACCGGGCTTCTGCCGACGGACCGGGCGGCGCAGCAATCCCTCAAGTTGGGTGAGAAACAATTCGCTGCCGCAGGGACGTCCTGTCTGGGTTTGTTTACGTATGTAGGCGGCAACCGATTCCTCGTTCGGCTGGAACAACCATGCGGACCAGTCTTCGATGATGCCTTCCGGTGGGAAATCCGGACATAACAGGTCGTCCGCGCAAAGTTGGCAATGGGCGGCGGCGCTTGACCAGCGGTACTGCTCCGCGCGTTCCACCAGTCCGGCGACAACAGGATTGCGCTCTACATAACGCACCGCAGCCCACAGGTGCGCTTCATCCAGCGGACAGGAATAAAAGCGACCCTGCCATACATGGCCGGTAAGCTGGGTGCGCGTGTTGAAGTACATCGCATAGACAGTGTGGGCGTCGCGCAAGGCGTGTCCCAACGCCAGCTCATCGCCGGGAACCGCTACCAGATGAATGTGATTGGTCATCAGGCAATAGGCGTATATGGACAGGTTGTGCTTGGCGGCGTACTGCCGCAGAAAACGAAGGTACGCAAGTCGGTCATCATCCGTTTCAAAAACGTCCGACTTACGATTGCCGCGTTGCGTAATATGATGCGCAAACCCCGGCACTACAATGCGTGCTACTCTGCTCATGACAATAGTATAGGACAAAAAAACAGCAACAGTCAATTTAATGCGTAGTCTGTCCCTGTATTACGCTTCTTGACTGCGTTCTTAAAATGCGTTACTATTATGTCCATGCGCCGTCAAAGCATATTGTGGGACATGGTGGCGCCTTCGCTTGGATACGCAGAAAGGAACCGTCATGAGACCGATGCTCTGCCTTGCGTGTAGTATTTGCCTGATGTTTTCGGCACATACAGAAGTCACACCGGATTATGTTGTCGCGCCTGATGGGAATGATTCGAATCCCGGAACACCTGACAAACCATTCGCCACTATTGAAAAGGCGCAGGAGACGGTACGCGGCGTTCTGGCGGGAGGAGCCGACAAGGACATTGTCGTTGCCTTGCGCGGCGGGCGGTATGCGTTGGAGAACACGCTTGTTTTCAAGCCGTTTGATGGCGGTAACGCTGAACATAGTGTCACGTACATGGCCTGGCCCGGTGAAACGCCCGTACTTTCCGGCGGGCGTGTTATTGCTGATTGGACGCACAAGGGCAAAGACTTGTGGGAAACGACCGTACCGGATAATTTGGCCTTTCGACAGATTTTCAAAGATGGACAACGCCTGGTTCGAGGCAGGTATCCGAATTATCCTGACTTCCTAACCCTGAAAGATGTTTCCTCCGATGCAACGCGACTTGTTTTGAATGAAACAATACCCGAGATGGACCTGGCAGGGGAAAATGTGGAATTGGTTGTTCTTCAGAACTGGGCGATTACCCGCGGCATTATCAAGACTGCAACTGACAATACGTTTACAACGGTTACACCCATGGGATGGATCGGACACCCCTGGACAACTGCCAGTGCCGGTAAAC
>SLFT01000276.1 GCA_007124105.1 Candidatus Hydrogenedentota bacterium
ATTGTAGGACATTGTAGGACATTGTAGGACATTGTAGGATTATGTCGACCTGCGTCCGACCGCGTCCGACCGCGTCCGACTGCGTCCGACAAATTCCACACTAAAACATATTCCGCGCGAATTCCGCGTTTCTTCTGAAGCTGGCCTCCACGTCTCCGGCCAGCACCGCTGTCTCGAGGGTTACCCAGCCGCTGTACTTGATATCCTTCATGGCGGCGGCCACGGCGTCCATGTCCACCCGTCCTTCGCCCAGGGCGTTTCCGCCGTCCTTGAAATGAATCTGGCAAATCAGTTCGTCCAATTCACGGATTTCAGCGGGTACGTCATAGCCGTTGTCCGTGGAGTTGCCGGTGTCGTAATACACCTGCACAGACTCGTGTCCGACCCGCTCCACGATTTCCATGTTCTGCGCGGCGGACAGGGTGTTTTCCAGACCCAGGATGACGCCCGCGTCCCTGGCTTTGGGCGCGGCGGCAATGAGCCGCTCAACGGTAGCGTCCACTTCGGCCTCTTTCAGGCTGCCGCCCCGTCTCAACAGGCCGCCCCGTTCGCGCAGGTCGCCCTGCCCGAAGAAGGCCAGCAGGATTACTTTGGCGTCCAGGTCGGCGGCCGCTTCGATGGTCTGTTCGAGCCAGGCAGGGGCGCGCTCGTCTGTGGCAAAGGGGTGGTTGTTCAAACAGCCCATGGCAACAGACGAAACAACCATCCCCGTTTCATTCATGGCGTCCTTGTACGCCTGCCGCAACGCCGGGTCGGCAATGTCCATCTTATCGCCCACATCGCCCGTGGCGGATATTTCGACGCCGTCCAGGCCGATGGCCCTGGCCAAAGAAAGACTCTCGGGCGTGTTGGCCATGCGCATTGACCAGTCACATGCGCTGATACGGATGTCAACCGCCGCATACGCCTTCACGCGCAGCAGCGTTGTCAGACTCGCGGCGCCCAGCGCGCCCGCTTTCAAAAACCCACGTCGTGTTGTGTCCATCGTTCTTCTCCTTTTTTGTTATTGCGAATCCCAACGGGATTCCATAACACAGCCCAGGGTTGCGGTACTCCGCTACCCTGGGTATGTGATACCCGCAAACTCCGGTTTACCCCAACGGGGTTGCGTCTGCCTTTGGGTACGCAACCCCGTTGGGGTAGGCTGATGCCGGGGTGTTGGCGCACCCAGGGTAGCCCCGCTAAAGCGGGCCAACCCTGGTCTGTGTTATGTAGCCCCTTCGGGGCATTTTTGTAATAGCGCGTCATATTTTCAGATATCCTGAACTCGACGGTGTTTTGACATGGTTTTCCGGAAACTGATTTTGGATAAAAGGCCGTATGCATTCGTCATCCCGTTGTTTATTCTGCTCCCGTACACCAAGACCAGACATCGTCTCTATTATGCCACCATTCTTTGATTTCCGCAAAACGAATAAGCTTTTTCAGTTGCCCCCTGCCAACTGAAAAAGATTATTCGTTGTAAAAGAAGCGTGACCTCATAGAAGTATTCCTTGTGTTGACTTTGTTGTATGCTTAGCTTCTTTGCCTTGGCCATTGAGAGAATTTCTTTCCCAAAATACGCCGTCGCTATACCCTTGGATGGCAGGGTTTTCGACAGCTAGATGCAGACGTTTCAGCGCCCAGCAGCAGTATTCCCGGTTCAATTCCACCCCACAGAAACGTCGCTTGAATTTTTGTGCAACAACTGCTGTCGTACCGCTTCCAAGAAAGGGGTCAAAAATGAAGTCGTTTTCGGTCGAACTGGCGAGCACAAGTTTTGCGATGAGTTTCTCTGGCTTCTGCGTGGGATGGTCGGTGTTTTCCGGCATGGACCAGAAGGGGATGGTTATATCTGTCCATAAATTTGACGGGTGGGTCAGGCGATAATTGCCATATTCCGTTTCTTCCCAATCTTTTGGGCTTCCTTCTGCTGTCCGATAGGGCGCGATCACTTTTCGTTTGACCTTGACCGCCTCCACATCAAAAAAATAGGCGTCGCTCCTGGTGCAGAACCAGATATCTTCCGTATTATTTTTCCAATTATTTTTCGCGCCGCGCCCTTTATCGCGTTCCCAGGTAATTCTGTTTCTGACCTGGAAATGCCTGTCCAACACTGGAAACACAAGCGTTGACGTCTTCCAGTCGCAGCAAACATAAATAGAGGCGTTTGGACGCAGCAAAGGAATACAGGAAATAATTACGCTGTCAAACCATTCCGCATAGCTGCGCGCGTGTCTTGAACGAAAGAGGCGTCCGTTATAGTCCTTTGTAAGGTTGTAAGGCGGATCCATGATGAGGAGATCGACAAATGCCTCTGGCAACAAAGAAGACGCTTCCAGAAAATCCTGGTTGATGACGCGGTTTTGGATTGCGTCAATATCCGCTTTCTCGTTGAGTCTCAATAGTGATTCAGAAAACACGCCCATTTCGCTTTCAGTGCAGGTAAGCGTCCGGTTGCGTGGCGCGCGTTTTTTATCTGAAACTGCCATTGCCGCTTAATTTTTCCCTTGGTTCGAGAATACGTATAACCCCTCTTTACCGGGGGCGACAATGTCCAGCCAGCCGTTGCCGTTTATGTCCTCGATCCAGAAATAGATGCCCACGCCGCTGGCCTCGCCCGCCGGGCCGTAGTCTATATTATGGCGTGTAAATTCACCGTTGTTGATCTTGTAGTAGGACACGAACAAGGGGTCGTCGGCGCCGGGGTCATTGCCGTTATGGGCGTAATAGCGTTTGCCTGTGACCAGGTCGAGATTGCCGTCATTATCCAGGTCAACCAGTTGCATGTCATGAAACTGGGAACGTTCCATGTCAATGTCGTGGCGCGTCCAGGTCTGGTTGCCGTCATTGTCGCGGCCTTGCTCCATCCAGTACAGTCCGTAATCGTGGCCTTCGCCGACAATGATGTCGGCCATGCCGTTGCTGTTCACGTCATGAACCAGGATGGGCACGCTTGCCAGCCCAAACTCGAAGACATCATGCCACACCCAGTCCTCGAGGTTGTTCAATGGGTCTTCAGGCGCTTCGAGCCAGCCCGTGGCGAAGACCAGGTCCATGCGTCCGTTGCCGTTGATGTCGCCGCAGCCAATGCCGTGGCCGCCGCCGCCCACGGGAACGGTGTATTGCCGGAACTCGCCGGTCCCCTTGCCGTCCTCATCGCGCACCAGTTGGAAGATGTGTACGGGGTTGGTCACGGGCAATACCTCCATCTGGCCGTCGCCGTTGATGTCGCAGAACAGGCAACGTTCGACATTGCCCACTTTCTTGACTTCGTGCGTCTTCCATTCGCCCCCATCGCCGGGATTCTCGCGCCATAGCAGCGTTTCATTCCACCAGCCGCCGCTCACAATATCGAGCCGCCCGTTTCCGTTGACATCCATGGGATAGTTGGAGAAACAATCGTAATAGGTGTCTACATGCCGGATGTCGGCGACTTTGTGCGATGTAGTGAAGTCCGGGCCTTCGTACCAGTAGCCGCCGGAAAAGATATCGAGGGTTCCGTTGTTGTTCACGTCAAAAACGGAGGCCGCCTCGTAGGTGCGCTCGCTGAGATGGGTGCGTTCAAAACGCAGGGGCGCGGGTTCGGCCATCACGGTTGCGGATAAAATAATTGCTGCTGCTATCGCTTTGTACATGTTCTGCTCCTTTTGTCTTGTTATTCGACAATCGTAAATTCAAGTGGTTTGCCGTCTGGTTCGGTCAGGCGAAGCGTGAAGGCCCAGCCGCCCAGCAATTGCGTCACCTGGGCCAGGACAACATTCCGACCTTCGCGCAGGGTAATGTCGGCAACGTCTTGGTCTATATCATACCCTCTATCGGCGTCTATTTGAAAGACCGCTTCCTGGTTCACCCATACGCGGATGCCGTCGTCGGAGCCCAGGCGCAGCTGGGCGGGGCCGCCCGCGGCCACTTCGATTTCGGCGTAAGCGAAGGCGACCACGTTTTCCGCCGGGGCGAGATGGGCAATGAGATCAAAGAGCGCGGCGGGATCGTCGCTCTCACGCTGTTCCCAATGCAGCGTTTGATCGTCCACGGTATACGCGTCTTCGATGGATACATCCGGCTCGCCGATGAATCTCGTATCAAATCCGGTCTGGGGTCGCCAGGGAAAGGGTCCCACCAGCCACCAGCGGTTTATGTAGCCGAGCGCGCGGGCGAATGCCGGGTTCGGCCCATGCGCGCGCATGGCGTGAATGGCGTGGCGCACCGCGTCGGCGGAGGTCAAGCGGGGCATGATTTCCGCCATAAGCCTGTTCCCTTCCTCTTCGCGGCCCGCCTCGATGGCGTTCAACGCCACACCGACCATGGTGCTGACAGGCAGACTGTCAACATCGTCTTCCGCAAGCATTTCCAACACAATGTCATAAGCCTCGGGTACAGGAAAGGCGCGGATGCCCTCGAGTGCCGCCGTGCGCATGTCCGCGTTGTTGGTATTCCTGTAAATGGCGAGATACGCGCGTCCCGCGCCGTCGGCGTCGCCCTGTTGACGCAGCGTGTTTGCCAGCGTATACAAGTACGCTGTTAACGCTTCACGCTCCGCTGTAGTCCCAATGCCGTCGTCCAGCAGCGCTTGCAGCGCCGACGCGGCCTGGGGCAGGCCCGACGCGGCAATGGCGGCCTGCGCCGCAACACGCGCGTGTTCATCAGCGTCGCGGGCGTGTTGTTCGAGTATATCCAGGAACAGCGGGTCCGCCTTATCGCCGAAGATCGCCATCATACCGGGCAGCATGGTCGCGCTGAGGCGGGGCAAGACCTCGATAAGTCCCTGGTAGGCTGCGCGTCCGTGAAGGTTGCGAAATGCCTCGAGTGCCGCCGCTTCCAACTGCCCCTCGGCGTCTGCGTCAAGGGCCGCGACGATTTCAGGGATCACAGTGGCGTCGCCGAAGCGGCCCATGCCGACAATGGCGCCGCTTTTCACGAGTCTATGGGATGTTGCATCAAGTATCTCGCGATACGTGGCCTGGGCAAGTTCCCAGTGGCCGCCTCGCGCGGCGATGGCGTCGGCAAGTCGCAGCCAGCCGTCCCAAGCCTCAAGAGCGTTGTCCTCGTCGGCCGCGGCGGCAATACGCCGCGCATGGGGGAGCAGGGCCGGGTCGCCGGTTGTCGCGAGCGCGCGCAGGGTTGCCGCTTGAACAGGCGGCGACGCATCATCGAGCAATGGCAGCAGCGCGTTGGCTGCGCGCTCGTCAATCTCGCAGACGAGCAGGCTGCGCAACAGCGCCAGTTGAAACGCGGCGTCCACACGCGACAACGCGCCGCACAACGCCGCCGCGGCATTGGGCGTCCCCAGGGTTTCCAACGATGCGCGGGCCCGCTCGCGAAATGGGGCATCCAGCAGCAAGGCGGCGGCGGGGGCGAGGTCATGGTCTTCGTTCACCGCCAGCGGCAGCGTATTCAAGCCGACATGTTTTTGCCGTTCCGACGTGTCCGGCGCGAGCAGCGAAAACACGGCATTGGCCACGCGGGCGCGGTCGTTGTCATCGCCGTGGCGATTGGTTTCATGAATGACGTCATCGAATACGCGCACCGCGGCGTAATAGACCACGTCACGGTCGTCGTTCAGCAGGGGCAGCATCTTTTCGGCTGCTTCCGCGCCCCGCAGCGGCAGTTGTTGGCGCGCGCGCGCCTGGCGTGCATTATCCCCGCTGGCGAGGTCGTCCACCAGCATATCCACTGTCGGCGTCAATTGGGCGGAAGCCGCGGCGCAGACTGCGGCAATACAATACGCCACAGCGAGCCATCGGCATCTTCGTTTTGTTTCTATTCTATGGTTACGCATGATATGCCTTTCCTTTTCCGCTAAATATGCCAGGGCGCGCGATAGGCGCGGGTGAGATGCTGGTCGGCCTGGGAATCATTCACAAAACGCTCGGCGTCGCCGTCCCAATACAGTTTGCGTCGCGCCTTCAATGCAATGCCCGCCAGCATCGGCGCGGTGGTGCTTCGGTGTCCCTGTTCGATGTCGGCGGCGGGACGTTTCCGCGTACGGATGCAGTCAAAGAAGTTATTATGATGGGGCGGATGTGCCCAGCTTTTCTCTGGTTCGCCAACATATTCCTCGATGCCCAGCGCGGCGGGACGCACCACAATGGTTGCCCGGTCAACAAACAACGCGCCCTCTGTACCATAAAACGCCACGCCATAGCCCTTGTTTGCGTGGAAGTTGTTGAAACGCTGTTCCCAGGTAACTGTGCATCCGGGGTATTCGAGGATGGCCTCGATGGTCTCGTAATTGTCCTGGCCCACATTGCCGCGATAACTGCCGCCCAGCGCCTGTACGCTGATAGGACGGTCCTGGCCGATGCCCCACTGGACGATGTCCAGCAGATGAATGCCCCAGTTGGTGAGCTGGCCGCCCCGCGCGTAATCGTGCCAGCCCATCCAGCCGCGAAACCGTTCCTCGGAGTAGGGGGCCTCGGGCGCGGGCCCGAGCCACAGGTTCCAATCGAGGCCGCGCGGCGCTTCCGCGGGTATCTCGCCAACGCCCCAGGCGTTTATGCCCACCCAGGCGGTTGCGGTGGTAATCTGTCCGAGGCGTCCACTGTGGATAATGTTCATGGCCCGTTGAAAGACTTCCATGGAACGCTGTTGTGTACCCAGCTGCACGACACGGCCATAGCGGCGCGCCGCCTCGACCATGGCCCGGCCCTCGGCCACCGTGGTGCTTGCGGGTTTCTCCACGTATACATCCTTGCCCGCCTGACAGCCCATAATGGTGATTAACGGATGCCAGTGATCCGGCGTGGCCACAAAAACAGCGTCAATGTCGTCGCGTTCGAGGATACGCCGGAAATCCTGTGTGAGGTCGGGCCGTTTGCCGGTGTTCTCCTCGACCCAGTCTGCCACCGGCATGAAGCGGCCCACGGCCACGTCGCACAGGGCGACCAGTTCGCATTGCTCGTTTTCAGCCAGGGCTTCCACGTGGCGACGGCCCATACCGCCCGTGCCGATGACGGCCAGCCGGATGCGGTCGTTGGGGCCGACCCGTCGCGCCACGTCCAGCGCGGACGCGGCCCTGCCGGGGAGCATCCCGAAAGCGGACGCGCCCAGCGCGGCGCGTTTTAGAAATTGCCGCCTGGTGCAGCGGAGATGCACTGTCTTCATTTTTTTGTCTCCCACGCCGGCAAGGCCGACAGGTTTTCACTGGACTGTATGGACATTTCGAATGTGATTTTGGGGTTTGAGGGTTGGAATCATTCGGACGCTTTTTCCGCCAGTTCGCCAAAGCGATGCACCACCGCCAGGGCGGGATCGAGGGGTACATCGGCGTGTTTCGTGCCCGGCGGCGTCGGAATGGTTGGCGTGGGACGCAACGCTTTCCCGTCGAACTGAGGCAGCCATTGTTTCTCGGCCTCGAGCATTTCAGCCACCATGTCGCGCGCTTCCTTAAGTGTGAGGCAGGCGCAGGTGAGCGGATCAAGCGCCGCGGCGGCCACCACCAGTTCCGGGTCGCCCGTTAATGCCGCCTCCACTGCCAGTCCCTGCGCGGTGACGTTGCTCTGATTGAGCGCGGCCAGCTGCGCGGGCAACGCGCCGACCCGCGTGGGATGCAGCCCCATGCGGTCAGCGAAGACGGGCACCTCGACGCAACAACCCGCGGGCAGGTTCGTAATATAGCCGTCGTTGCGCACATTGCCCTGGAACTTGAAGGGTACGCCGGTCTCGAGCGCTTCGAGGATGTACGAACAATACTCGACGCTCCTGGCCGGTATGGCGGCGGGCTCTTCGGCGAGCATGTCCACGCTCTCGAGCTTGTCGGCGATGAGGCGGCACCAGCCCAGGTACGCGCCCGTTTCGCCGCCGAAGGCCGGCTCATCGCAGTACGCTTCCAACGCGGCTTTGCTGCTGCGAAACCACGGCACATACTCGGACAGATGGCCCGTGCTCTCGGTCATGAAATACCCGAAATGACGCATCACCTCGATGCGCACCTTTTCGTTGATGTAATACTCGGGCTTTTCACACCGCTCCTTGAACAGAGGATACAGGTCTTTCCCGTTGTGTTCCATTTTCAGGAACCAGCCCATGTGGTTGATCCCCGCCGCCATGTAGTCAATCTCTTGCTTGGGCACGTCCATATACCCGGCGATGAGGTCGAGTGTTGTTTGTACGCCATGACACAGCCCCACATAGTTGAGGTCTTCATTCTTGCCCAGCGCCCAGCATACCGACGCCATGGGATTGACGTAGTTCAGCATGTACGCGTTCGGGCACAGTTCGCGCATGTCCCGGGCGATGTCCATCATCACCGGGATGGTGCGCAGCGCTCGGAACAACCCGCCCGGTCCAAGCGTGTCGCCGATGCACTGGTCAACGCCGTGTTTCATCGGGATTTCATAATCGAGCGCGAACGCGTCCACACCGCCGATTTGCAGCATCACAATCACATAGTCGGCGTCGCGCAGCGCTTCACGCCTGTCCGTGGTTATCATGGCGCTCGCCTCGAGACTATTCTCGCTGATAACGCGATCGGCGAATTTTTTCATGCGTTCCAGTTTCGGCATGGTGCGGCTCATAAACCTGAATTCGCTGTTGCGCAGCGCCGGCGTGGCCACAATGTCCAGAAACAGGGTCTTACAGAACACAATGCTGCCCGCGCCAATCATTGCAATTTTCGGCATTTTCCAAGTCCTCCATCCGCCCGGACGGGCGGGGGTTATGACGCGTCGCGCGTCGCTCAACCTTCGTTATAAAACACGCATAAGCCGTCCTTGCCGGGCGCCACAATGTCGGGAAGCCCGTTGCCTGTCAGGTCGGCCATGGCAAAGTGTATGCCCAACCCCTTGCTCTCGCGCAAGGGGCCGTATTCAATGACTTGTTTCA
>SLFT01000422.1 GCA_007124105.1 Candidatus Hydrogenedentota bacterium
GTCGTGCGCGCCGTGCCCGTGGTAGAAAACATGGCCGCATTTGTGTTGCTCGACGCTTTCGAGATGCAGGCGCGCCTGAACCCCCAATGGGCAAGCGAGCATTATAAGGTTTGACGGGCCGGAAAACAACGAATAAGTTGTCAGACTAAAAACTACGGCGTGGATAAGGCGCAAATATTGATGCATGCCGACCACTGCTACTACGTGGACAACGCAGGCTCAACATCCGTGGAAATCAAAAGATGCGCGTCAATGTAGATGCGGCATCCATCAATCCCGTCAATATGGTCAATCGGGGGCTGCGCCACCTGTTAATTCCAACTCCCGGTTGATATGTTGCCGACGGGCCAAAGCGCGAATAACCTGTGTCGCAAACGTTTGTTTGGGCGGCGCTATGGTTATTCTTCAATTCCCTGTCGTAATTCCGGGATCAACGATTTAGCGCGTTCGAGCGCTTCGGCGTCCTGTGGTGAATCGCCCAGCTGTTTTGCAATGGCAATGGCGGCCAGTATGGCCTCTGCTCTGACGGATTCGTCGTCGAGTTGTTCGAGTGCTGCGTCAAGAGCCGCTGCATGACCGATCCGCGCCAGCCCGCTCAGAATAAGGTTCTTTTCGTCGGTGGACGCCGCTTGTTCCAGAAGGGTCGCATAGTGTTGGCTAAGCGCTTCAGGCGTATCCTTCTCCAGCGCAAGCAACCGGACCGCGCTGCGCAGTGCGCGCGCTCTGAGGGTGTTGCTGTCGGTAGTTTTCACCCACGCAATCACGGTGGACAGCGCCAACGGCGTGGGCCAATCGCACACAGCGCGCATAGCCGTATCCTGGAGATTGTCGTCGTTTGTCATGGTAAGCGGCAGCACGGCGTCAAAGGCTTTTTGACTGCCTGTGGCGGCGAGGATGCGTACAACGGCACGTTGAACTTCATCGTCGCTGTTGTTCAGGGCGTCGCAAAGGGCCGTAATGATTTCCGCGGGCATGGAATCAGCGTTGTCTTGTTGTTGCATGGCGAGCAGTACGAGCCCTTGTTCTGCTGCAAGCATTTCATCTTCGGAACGCGCCTCAAGAAGGTGGCCGAGCAGGCCCTGCATCTGCGGAACGCCCACGTATTCCTTCACGCTTCTAAGCGCTGCGAGGCGAACTGCTTCGTCCGTATCATCGTTAGCCACTTGCATGAGCAGGTTCGCGGGATCAGGCAGCGCGCCTTTGCCGATGAGTTCAACCGCGATGCGTCGCATCTGCGCGTCGTCGTTCTTGAGCATATTTTTGACGGCTATGTCGCCTTCGCTGCCCGGGAAATGGCTCAGTCCATCTCTTGCGATAGTGGCAAGGTTCGCTTCCTCAGCCAGGACCAATTGCGCAAGCACTGGGATTACAGGGGCATAAGCCAGACGGACGGCAGCTTGCAAGGCGGCAACGCGAACAGCTGTCGGGCCTGTTTCTGCCTCGCGCAACAGGGCGGGACCGGCCGCATCTTGACCGAGCTCCCCGAGAAGTCGTACCACCTGTATTTTCCGGTCCGCCGACAGGCTCGGCAACACGTCCGTGATGATACGCGCAACAGCGTCTCTATTCTCCAATTCAAGGGCGGCGCGCAGGGCCGCTTCAAAAAACGTGGCGTCGTCGCCCGTGAGGGCGTCCATCAGCAGGGGAAGTCCGTCGTTCGCGTGTCGGGCCAGTATCGCACCGCGCAGCGCCGCCGCGCGGATAACACCAGGCAGCGCCTCGATAGCGTAAACGTCGTCATATGAACGGATTGCATCAGCGCGTTCATCGTTCGCAAGGGCGTTTTCTGCAGCAGCGAACAGTCCGTCGGCGACAGCTTGCGTGGCAGCATAGTCACGGTCTGGATCGGCAATGGCCTTGCTTAGGGCGTTGACGCCTTCAGGTTCAGCGATGCGTCCCAGCGCGCGCGCGGCCGCTTCAACCACCAAACCGTTGTCATCGGCGAGCAGAGCAATGAGCTCAGGTACAGCAGCGGCATCGCGACGCACGCCCAGTGAGGCGATTACGCCCGCCTTCAACGTACCCGTTGTGATATGCAATGCGCGCCGCAGTGCGGCATCTGCCTCGGGCCCGGGCATGGGTTCAAGAGCGTAACGGGCCATGTGAGAAAGTTGTTCATCCGCTAACAGAGATTCAAGAACGGGCAGCGCGTCAGTATCGCCAGAAATGGAGATAAGGCGACAGGCTTCCGCTTTTTCTTCCAGGGACGCGTCTGATTGAAGTACGGCCAAGGGATTGGACGCGGCTGCGCTTCCCAAGGCGAGGACAACGACCACTGTAACAACTGCAGTATGCTTCAACATCATTTATCATGTTCCTTTCAACTTGATTTAGAGCACCCAGGGGGCCCGCTCCGCGCGCGCCAACAGGCGGTTGGCTTCATCATCGTCCACAAAGCGTTCGGTTTTCGGATCAAAGACCATGTCCCGTTCCAGCCACATGCAGATGTTCGCGGCGTGAACCGTACACATGGAGTGATGCATTACCCGCGGATTGGCCACGGGTTCCTGACGCGATTTCACACAATCCAGGAAATTGCGCATGTGATCGAGGGAACGCCCCGTTCGCGCCTGATACTCGCCCACCACCTCGTTGAACTCATGAAGCAACTCAGGCGAGGAAACGTCAGGCTGGGCGTATCCATCGGCGGCGGCGGCCCAGCCGCGTTCGCCCTCGAAAAGTTCGCCGCAGGAACCGTACCAGTAGCGATCGCCCCGTGAAAAGATCAACTGTTGTCCGGTGGCGAAATGACAGACCATCCCGTCGCCGCTGTCGTTGTCCACATAGTCATACTTGATGGGCGAAGTTTCTCCCATGCCAATCCCCATTTGGGCCTGAGCAAACGTGTGGGCGCCCCATTCGCCGATGCAGCTGGTGTGAAAGTCATAATCACCGCGCCAACCACCGCTAATGTACGACTCGTTATACGGACGCCACGGACACGGTCCCAGCCAGGCATCCCAGTCCACCACATCCTTGGGCGGTTCGGGTTGCGCCTCTTTCCACTGGCGCGGCATCTTGGCCGTATCCCACGGCGCAATATGGGCATAAGCTTTGTCCACCTCGCCCAGACGGCCCGTGCGGGCCATTTCGATGCAGAAGACATGGTTCGGCTCGCTCAGCCGCTGGGTGCCGGTTTGATAAACCCGGCCATACGCGGCGGCTGTTTCCACCACGGCGCGTCCCTCGGCGATGGTCATGCATGATGGCTTTTCCGTAAAAACATCCATGCCGGCGCGCATGGCGCGGATGGAAGCCTGAGCGTGCCAGCGGTCGCCAGTGGCAATAAGCACTACGTCTATGTCATCGCGCTGCGCAAACAGATCGCGCATATCTGAAAACATCGCGCAGTCTGTGTTGCCATACTGTTCGTCCACAAAGGATTTTACTGCGTGGCGCTGTTTTTTCTGGATATCGCAGATTGCGAGGAACTGAACATCTTCGTTGCGCATCATCCAGCGGAGATCATGAAACCCCCGGCCACGGATGCCGATGCCCGCCGCTGTGATGCGTTCAGAGGGCGCCACTGTTCCGTTTCGTCCCAAAGCCGATGCGGGCACAATCATGGGCGCGGCTACAGCCGCCGCCGCGCAAGACAGGAACTTGCGACGGTTTATTGTTTTGGTCATGGTATACTCCTTTTCCAGCGCGTGGGCTGCGCGGTTGCGAAAGCTATATTGTGGACCTGCTCGACATATTAAATCAAAAAATTGTGCGCATTCTACGCGGATTTTCTGAAAAGCGGGTGGATGAAACATGCATCCCTAAAAAGATAAGTATTGTGTAACAGCGTTTTTATTTCTCCCACCAGAAACCGGCGTACATCGTCGTAACGCCAGGCCACACATACGCCGCAAAACGATGCCGCCCGCTGTATCGCATTAATCCCAACGTTACAAATGCCCGTCATGTTGATCAGCGAAGTCCGCGAGCGCCTCGTCAATCATCTTTTTGTGGTCGCGCTCGTATACCTCGCGATCAATCTGCCGCCGAAACAACCGTCGCCTTTCATGCCCATAAGGCGATTCCTGCTCCTGAGAGCGACGGTCTACGCCGCTTCGCCTGTCCACCTGCCAATTGCCCTCTTTGTCCTGATAGTAACCGGGACGCACGTTTTCAGCCATCGGTACTTCCTTTCTCGCGGCCGGACAGCCTGACGAATTGTCACAACCACAACAATTACACACCTTACCGACACCAACATCTATAACGCACACAAGCAATATACACGGCTGTCCCGTTGGGAATCAAGCAGCACAATATAGTATAATCAGTTCTTACCGTATCGTTAAACTACACTTTTCATCCCCCGCAAACAGGAGACGTTATGGCAGACCAGATTAAGGCAACAAACATCAAATGGCACCATGAGACGGTCACCCAAAAAGACCGAGAAGCAAACAACGGGCATGAAGCCGCGGTGCTGTGGTTTACCGGGCTGTCGGCCTCGGGAAAATCAACGATTGCGCAGGCGTTACAGGCGGTTTTGTTCGAGCACCATTGCCAGACCTATGTGCTGGACGGCGACAATATCCGTCATGGCCTGAATAAGGACTTGGGCTTTTCACCTGAAGACCGCGAGGAAAACATCCGCCGCATCGGCGAGGTGGCTGCGCTGTTCATGGATGCCGGCATGATTGTAAATACCGCATTCATCTCGCCCTATCGCGCTGACCGGGACAAAGCGCGTGGTTTGTGCGGCGAACGCTTTATTGAAATCTATGTGCATTGCCCGGTTGAAGTCTGCGAGGAACGCGACCCGAAGGGACTGTACAAGAAAGCGCGCGCGGGAACAATTCCAGAATTTACAGGGATCAGCGCGCCCTATGAAGCGCCGGAGAATCCAGAGCTGACCCTCAACGCAGCGGAACATTCTGTCGAGGAATGCGTTGGCCAGGTTGTGGCTTACTTGCAGGCGCGCGGCATACTCAAGAAGTTGTAGGAAACGCAAAATACATACCGCCCGAACCGGCACCTGTCGCCATGAGTGCATGCCGACAGCGTAGAAGCGGCCGCCAGCCGCTTTACGGACAAGAAAAATGCAGAGCGATTTCGTTTATTCCAAACAACATTTTGGAATGAACGGATGCGGGAGATATGCCCGTTTGCCCAACACGGATAGCCTAACGGCCCGAAAGAATAACTTTTTCGCGCTATCGTTAGATTTCCAGATAGACCGACTTTTTGTTGATGTCTGTTCTGTATCCGTGTATTATGTATGCGCACAATGTAAAGTTTCTGCTCCGATGCTTATGCGATAATTCAGACTGATGGAGGTTTTCTATGTCAGAAATCGTGCTGGGAACAGGACAAAAACAGACGGTGCGCGCTATATTACGCATGACGGAAGCGGTAGTAGCGAAACGCGAGGGTCATCCGCGCAGTATACGTCTATGGACTGATAATTTCAGGATAGACGCGACGCGTCCGGACTTCAAGGGCGACTTCGAGCATTATGATATCAGTGTGCCTAAAACCGCGCCCAATGAAGATGCGTTGCGGGACTGCATCACAAGCTGCGCTGATGCGCTGACATTGAACGAAGAGGAGCAGTGCTGGCGCATTATCGCCCCACCGCCCGATACGGCATTCTCAGAAGCGGTGCTTGAGGCGCTGGACAAGTTCAGCAAAGTTGTGAAACTGCCTGAAATCTGGCGCGCCGAGGGCGGCGACTTCCGCAGCGAGCAAATCAATATCGAAATGCTTTTCCATGCCATGGTGCAATACCGCGCCAGCGATGTACATCTGTCCGCCGGACTCAACCCCGTTTTTCGCATTGACAACGACACGCGTTTTTCAGAAATCATGACGCCGCTGTCAAGCGCGCAAATCCAGGAACTGATCCGACGCATCGCGCCGCCGGGCTTTTATGAAGAATTCGAAAACTATAAGCAGACAAGTTTCAGTTATCATCAGGCGGGGGCAGGATATGCCCGCGTGTCGGCATTCATGAAGAACAGTACGCCCCATTGTACATTTCGTTATTTGCCGGAAAAAATTCCTTCATTCGACGAACTGCATATCCCCAAGCAGCAGTTGGAAGCGTTGGCGGCAACGCCGCGCGGTCTGATACTTATTACCGGTATGACGGGCAGCGGCAAAACAACAACAATGGCGTCGCTGGTGGACTACATCAACACGCACAAGTCGGTGCATATTCTTACGATTGAGAATCCCATTGAATTCGTTCACACCAATAAGAAGTCCGTCATCTCGCAGCGCAGCATCGGAGCTGACGTGGACTCCTTCGGGGAGGCGGTAACGGGCGCATTGCGCCACGACCCCGATGTTATTCAAATCGGCGAGATGCGCGATCCCGACACCATTCGCGCCGCCATCAACGCGGCGGCCACGGGCCACCTGGTGATCAGCACCATGCACTCGAATACCTCGTATGAGGTTATCAACCGTATTGTGAGCTTCTTTGATCCCTCCGAGCGCGACCTTGTTCGGCTGCAATTGCGCGATTGTCTGCAAGGCGTACTGTGTCAGCGTCTGGTGGCGAAAAAAGGCGGCGGACGCGTACCCGCCATCGAGTTCCTGTTTAATGACATCAAGCCCATCAATGACGCTGTTATGAAAGGCGACACCGATATGATCCGTGTGGGCATGCAGCAAACCGTATCCCATTCCATGCTGTTCGAGCATTACCTGCATAAAATGTACAAGGACGACATTATTGACCTCGAACATGCCCAGGAAACAGCAACCGACGTAAGCGTTTTCGATCAGCTCAAGATGGGCACGTATGCGGTGCCGAGACTGGACAGCCTCAAGGGCGGCTGATTTTGCCCACCCGTATCTGATAGAATGGCCAACATGAGATATGCGAGACAATTCTCGCAACACAAGGTACATTCTTGGGGTTTCATGGCTGCAACGCGTACCGTAACGACCGTACGCTTCATTAAGAATAACAGTAAGAAGGAACTGCGCCCTTCACTCCGGTGTGCGCTATCACTGTTGGTAGAGATAGCAACGCTCATAGTAATGGCGACACACAAAAGCAACGCGCGCCAGGCAACGCCCCTCCGCTTACTAACAAAAGGAACACCTATCCTCTATGAAAAATCAATATGTGAATATGCTTCAGGAAGGCGACCAACTGAACGACTATTTTGTTGCGGCGCGCAAAGACCTGCGCACCAAGCAGGATGGCGGAAAATTTCTTGGAATGGTATTCAAGGATAAAACCGGCGAAATCGGCGCTGTTTTATGGAACAATGCCGCCGACACGGCAAAGCGATTCGAGGTAGGCGATGTGGTCCTTGTACGCGGCGTGGTAGCCAGCTATCAGGATCGCTTGCAAATACGCACGGAACAGGTGCTGCCGCTCAAGGAATCGGATTACAGCCTTGACGATCTTGTCAACAAACCTTCGGATACCGGAAAAATCCTGGAGAAATTTGAAGCCATACTGACCTCTGTTCGAGACCAGCATTGCCGCGCTTTGATTGACGCGTTCTGGTCAGATGCCGAATTCAAGCAATTGTTCATCCGAGCAATGGCCGGTAAAAAATGGCATCACGAGTACAGCGGCGGCCTCATGTACCATTGTTACGAAATGGCGCGCATCGCTGAAACGATGTGCGAACTCTACCCTGAATTAAATCGCGACCTGCTCATAACCGCTGTGTTGCTGCATGATGCGGGAAAATTGTATGAGATGCGTCATGAACTGGCCGTAGACTACACCAACGCAGGTAAACTGCTGGGCCATTTGCACATTGGCGCGGACATGATACAGCATAAGATAAATGACATTCCCGATTTCCCCGAGCAATTGCGCCTTGAACTGCTTCACTGCATTCTCTCGCATCACGGCGAGTTGATCAATGGTTCCCCGGTCACCCCCAAAACGATTGAGGCCATTGTACTGCACCACATTGACAATTTGGACGCACAAACAGCCGCTTTCTCGCGCGTTATTCGCGAAACCCGCGAAAAGGGACAAGAGTGGTCGGAATATCTTCCCCTGATCGAACGGGTTATCTGGGCAAAATAATCTTCCGGCTCGTTACGGAATTGGATTTCGTAAGGCACTTGCTCTTGAAATTGGATTTCCTATTCGCTCGTTTACCGCGTTTTTTCTCGTTACGAAATTGGATTTCGTAACGTACTTGCTCTTGAAATTGGATTTCCTATTCGCTTGATTACCGCGTGTATCCACTGACTGCGCCAGCCGCCCGGCAAGCCATGTCCTTTATCGAAGGTCGGCAGCGAGCCGATCTTGATACTGATGTTCAACTGCGTATGGCCTTGCTGCGTGTATTGGAAGTGATCGGGGAAGCCGCCAACAAGGTAACCCCCGAGATGCGCACGGCACATCCGGAAATCCCCTGGCGAAGGTAGTCGGCATCCGCAACCGACTCATCCACGCGTACTTCGACGTTGACCTCGACATCGTATGGAAGACCGCCGCAGAATCCCTCCTCGAACTTGTGCCCATGCTGCAAGCCATCCTGGGCACGGACGCTTCGGAATAGCCTGCTTCGCCTACGCCTTCAGTTCACATTCCACGACCGTGAAACTCGTGCCGTTGTCCGATTTGCCTTCGCGGGATTCAGGGCTTGTGATGCCCATCTCCCGTAGCCAATTCTTCTCCGTGTCCAGCGCGGACGCTTCCGTCAGATACGCCCGGACGTTGTCAATCACACCCTGAAACGTCTCCACGGTGACATATACTGTCATGGTATCCACCTCCTTCTCCGGTTGTTCGCTGGATGCTTTGGGCTGTGTTATAATTCATCTGTCA
>SLFT01000426.1 GCA_007124105.1 Candidatus Hydrogenedentota bacterium
GCTGTCTTGCTGATACGCTTGCAGGAATGAGCGCAATTGCTGGGTGAATGCCTCGACCAGTTGGGGTTCCCGTCGGATATTGTCCACGGGGGCGAGATTGCCTCTGTACCGGGATATGTCCACAAACTCAAGGATTGCAGGGTCTTCTATCTGCTCCGTGGAGTAAGGGGGACGGCCTGATTGCCATGAAAAGCGCCAGCGCCCGGTGCGCATGGACAGCGCCACCGGATCGCCCGTCATAGCGATGCATTCGCGCATACTGGCGCCGCGCAGACTATCGGTTCCTTCCGTGGCGTGTGGAAATGCAGCGTTTGCGATGGCGGCCAGGGTAGCGCCCACATCCTCGAGTGAAACCGTATTTTTGTGTCTGCTGCCATACCGCTCAGGAATATCCAGCAACAGGGGGATGCGCAGGGCCGATTCGTGCAACGTGCGCCGTGGCGGTCCGCCGCGCCGCCATGCGCCGCGCCCCGGTTCGGTAAAATCATACCCGTGTGTTGATGTGATCGCCACAACGGGACGTTGTCCTTCAGGCAGGCTGTGCAGTCTGTCGAGGAAAGCGCTCACTTGCTTGTCAACGTATGTAATGGCCGTGTCATATACGTCCACGGGATCGGGCCTACGTCCCTGTCCCACAAAGCCGTCGCCGTAGCGGGACCTGTGAACGGGGTTGCGCAGTTCACGAAGGCGAATAAAAACCATGTACCGCGTGTCTGCGTGGGACGCGATCCAGTCCCCTGCCTTTTGCAGGGTGACCCACGCGCCCGCTGGAACGGGAGGCGTGGGCGCTGTCTCGTCTTGACTGCGCGAGGCGCGCGCCTCCAGCGGAAAACTGTCGTCAAAGACAATGAATCCGCGCTCGAAGCCCGTGCTGTGATGCAGATCATGCGTGTCCGTGCCGCGTCCTTCCGTAAACGCCACGGTGTAATAACCGACGTCTCGCAATACCTCTGCAAGGGTGCTGACGCTATCCGGCAGCGGACCTGTATATGATTCATAATACCGGTGCGCGAGCGGATTGATGCTCGTAAGCAGGCTCATGCACGCGCCCGCGGTTTCGGGGGTGGGCGTATACGCCTCTTCATAAACAACCATGTTTGCCGCGCGCTCGGTAAGGTGCGGCATGGTGTTCCGATGATAGCCGTAGAGTTCCATGTTCTCCGCGCCCAGCGCCTCGATAACAAGCACTACGATACCCGGCGCTTGTCCTTCAGCGGCGGCGGCATGTTGCCAGGGACCGCTGAGCATCATCACACGGCCCGACTCGAAGGGCGGCGACAGCCCGAGGCGCTGTTTGATGCCTTCCCGCTCGTCCGCGCTCCACGACGCGGTAAGCGCGACGGTATCCTCGGGGAAGTCCCCTCTTGCAAAGGAAAGCCGTGTCCAGCCGTTGTCGTCCAGCGAAAGGGAGCGCGTCAACGTTGCGGTGGGCGTGGGCAATGGTTCGCCTTCCACAATCGGAGCGTCGTAGGTATCCACGGCGATGAATACTATCTCGGGCACTTGTTCCGCGTCATCTTCCGGATGGGGCGCCCACAGCAGTGAGAAATGGCCGCCGCCGCCTTTTTCAAGATGGAGCGGGATACGGGCGTTTTCCGGCGCCGGGCCGGCATTCGTGTATATATTATGAATGGCGAAAGGCGCGGGCGTCATGACAACCAGTGGGCGTTCCTGTTGCACAACGCTCAGGTATTCCTCGACTATGGCATAACCGGCCAGGCACGAAGCGCCAGCCAGCGCCATCCAAGGCAGGGCGCGCATACGGCTTGCGGGTTGCCCTTGTACAGCGGCGAAAAAAGCCATCAGCTTGAAGACGCCGTGTACCGCCGCGAAGACGGCCAGGTGGAACAATGGTTCGACCCGCTGTAAACTTGTGTATGGTATGGGGATGACGAATCCGGCCAGCGATGGCGCAAGCAACAGAGCGGCGCATTGGGACAGAATCTCGGTGATGTTCAAACTGGGCGCTCGGGTCGGCTTGAAAAGCATTACTACAGCGCGAAATACCGCCTGTGATGCGATATAGGCCGTTGCGATGAATGCGGTGGTCCACAAGGCAGCCTCGAAGCCATGGATCATCCCCAATTCTGCGAGCAACCTTCTGCACCACAGTCCGACAAGACCCGAGGCAACGCCAAGGGCAGCAAGGTAAACAGCCGTTGCCATTATGTCATCCCTTCCGAGTTTCGGAGACAGTTTGTCATGACGCTGTGCGTCCCCCGTAAACAATTGAATTGTGCGGAAACAGGGACGCTCCCAGGAATTCCAGCCGCCAGGTTCATGACTTCCCCTTTCTTGACGCGCCAAACAACCTTATGCCCGTTCCTGTTGCCAGCACTGTTCCAACGGCGAACACAACAAGCAACACACCAGGCCCGAACCTGGCGCAGAGCGGCAATGCCAGCGCCGTCACCAGCCCGCCTCCGAGGAACGGTTCGAAGGGCAGTTGTTTGTAGCCGAAGCACTCGAATGCGCCGCTTCTGTTGTGTGGATCGGCCACGCGCATCAATAACAAGCCGCTGACAGCCATTCCAGTTCCCTGTCCAAAATCGCCTATCGCTTTCTCGAACCAGCGCTCGGGCAACATGCGCGGCGCCAATATCCAGAAACAAAACACAACCCAACCGATGCCCGCAACCGCAAGCGTCGTGAAGGCCACCCAGTTATCTCCGATACTTGACAGCGAAATGGTAGCCATGGCGGAAACAATAATGAAGTCAAGGGCCGTGCCGCAAATACGGTTGATAAGGTCGCGGGAGACCCATTGCGCCAACCCGGAAGCCATTAACGCCATTTGCAGCAACGCGCCCCCGATCATTGCCATGGGAAACAACGGAACATAGCGCATCAGTTCGCCTGTGTAGGGGCCGTAGCTATGGGTTTCGATAAAAATAAGCCCCCGCAACAACGCATAGCCGATAACAATGGCCACGGCGACCAGTCCCAGATGCAGCGTCAACGGGTCGGTGGTCGTCGTCGGTACGGTTTCCACGGCTTCATTGTCCTGGATGGCTGTCAACTCGAAGTTTTCGCTATTCTCGACAGGTTCCTCGCGGGCAATGGTGATGGCGTCGCTGCGCACGGCGTAATTGATGAACGCGGTGCCCAGGACGACCCCGACGATAAGCCCCACAGTCGCCAGCCCCAGCGCCATGTCCTGCCCTGCCTCAAACTCGAGTTCGGCAAAGGTGCCCGCAAGCCCCGCCGCCGTACCGTGGCCGCCGGACATGGAAATCTCGACCAATACGCCCGCCAGGGGATTCACGTCAAAGAAGGGGGTGAGAAAAAAGAGTGTTACAAACAGACCGACCGCATATTGTCCAAGCGAGATGGTGTAGCCGAGGAACGCCTGTGGCCCGCCCATGTACCACACCCGTTTCGGCGGCGGCAGCATCTTGCCGATGAACAGGCCCGCGAATACCACGCTGATGAGCAATCGCGGCATCTGGCCCCACACGTCCAGGACAGCTGCTGGAATAAACCCGCCGCTGAGCGCTTCGCTGCCGGCAAGTATCTTCCCCGCTATTTGCGGGCCCAGGGCCAGGCCGAGTACGCCGGCAATGATGGACGTGGGCAGGAAAATCCGGTCAAACAGCGGGACAACACGGCGTATCCCCTTGCCCACAAGCAGCAGGACAGTCACAAGTATAATTGCCAAGGCAACATCATCAAGTGATTGCATGGTCGCTTCTCCTCTCTGGCCTGATATTATGCTCTGGTGTCTGGCGTGTCCTTACGCGTGATACGTGGAACGATATATGTACGCTTACAGGTCTTGATTCTTCGGGGCCGCTTTTCATCACGGATACAGGACAGCGTTGTGCCCATCATTGTATAGATTACACGGGTTTGAGACAATAAACCATGTCTTATCCGGGCGCGGCTATTGCTTGCCCACATACTCGATGAAGCAGCAACCGGGACATATCGGGAACAAACCAGTGCGACAGGCCTGTCGGAATCGGCGGGTCGTTTCTGCGTTCCACAGCGCTTTCATCGTATGTTCGCGAACATTGCCTATTTTGATGAGCCAACACGGGTACACGTCGCCTGTGCGTCCGACAATGAGCGTGTTCCAGGGGCTGCGGCAGGTGTAGTCGCGTACGTCCGCGGCGCCTTCATAGTAGCGCAGCAGTTCGATCCGCGGCATGCGCGGCCACCGTATCTCGACCCCGTGCTGATGGGCCGCCGCCTCGGTGTCGTTCAAAGCCTGTTCAAGCGCTTTTCGTTCGATTCGGGGCCAGGCGATATCCTCGGCTTTGAATGCGCCGTATGGACGTTCGCCCAAGCCCTCCAAATCATGCATGCGTGTTTCCGTAACAAGATTCAACACATCGCCGCCCACCGACGCTACTACTTCCGGAAGATGGCGCAGCGTTGCGATATTTGTCTGCTGGATCACGGTTGTAATATGCACCAGCGGACAGGTTTTGCCGGCCTGGGTTCGCGCGGCGTTCAAAGTTTGAATGCCCGCTGAGGCGCGTTCAAAAGCGCCGGGTTGTTGGCGGATGCTGTCATGGATTTCACCTGGTCCTTCCAGGGACACACCAATGAAATTAAGCCCGCGCCCTCCGAGACGCCGCGGCGCACAGGCGACGGAATCTGTCGCGGCGTCCTCGTTCAGCAGTGTGGCGTTTGTGATGTAATGGGTGCGGCGTTTCCGCGAGGCGTGGGCCAGCAGTTGGAAGAAATCAGGACGCAGCAGCGGCTCCCCCCCTGTGAAGGTAATGAAACTGAAAGGGCCTGTCTCATCAATGACGCGCAACCACTCGTCGGTGGTCAATTCCCCTTCCCGCTGTTCCTTGCCCGATACGTTTTCCAGATAGGAAATATATTGGCACATGCGGCAGCGCAGGTTACAGCGCCGGGTTACCTCGAATGTATAGTGCCATGCGGGGAATGCGCGTCCGGACTTAAATGCGCGATAAGGCGCTTCGCTGTACATGCGCTGTAAAGCGTCATAAAGCCAAATGGACAAATGCCGAAAATGGGACGGCGCGTTTGAAGACATAAAAGGTTCCTCTGTGGGCGTTGTGTATACGCTCTTCATTGTTGCGGCGCTAAAGGGGACGGCAACGTGTGTGACCAGCCCACATATCTCATCTGATTGATGCTGCGCCGGAAAAGTTTGCGCCAACGCATACACCGCGTTGAGGTGTCCCAAAACGCTGTCAGACGAAGGGCTGCGTAAAACATCCGGCGCAATCGTCACAGGATTACCACAAGACCCGACGACGCGTACCGGTTAGATATGCGCTTCACTTATAGCGCTTTTTCCAGTCGCCTTCGCATCAAGCACGGCTTTTTCCGCCGCGCGCACAAAGTTCTCCACCGATTGGTTATTCTGGTATTCCGCCAGTCCAATGCTGATGGTCACGCCTTTACTGTCGCGACTGGAAAATTCTTCCTGAATGCGCCTGGCTACTTGTCGCCCCTCATCGGCGTCAACGCCAGCCAGCAAAATCGCAAACTGATCGCCGTCGTAACGAAAACAGGCGTCGCCCGTGTTGGGATGTATATGCATGGAAATTGCCGCGGCCGCCTCCACCAGCACCTGGTCGCCCACGGCATGACCGTACATATCGTTAAAAGCCCTCAGATTATCCAGGTCAAGCATCATCAGCGTCGTGGGGATGTTGTATTCCTGAAGACTGCGAACAGCGCCGTGGACGCGATTCACAAAAGAGCGGCGGTTGAACAGGCCGGTCAATAAATCGCGTTGCGTGATTTCGTCAAGCCGCAGCTGCATTTCCCGGCGCTCGGTTATATTTTTCAACACAAGGAATATGCCAAATTGCGCCTCGTTTTTTACCACGGTCATCGAAATGTCAACGTAAACGGTCGTATCTCCCGTATGCGCCAGTTTCAGGTCGGATATGGCGCCGCGACCGATAAGCGCGCACAAGGAAAGCCATTGCTCAAAACGATAGCGGTCTTCTTGGTCCAGAAGTGTGGCGGCAGATTTCCCCAGAAGGTCCGTCTTCTTGGCGTCCATCAGCTCGAGAAGAGATTTGTTCACGTCCCTAACGACAGCGCCGCCGCCGTCCAGCAACGCCATACCGTCCATGCTGAGATCAAACAAACTCTGATACTTCAGCGATTCAAGACGTCGTTCGTTTCGCAACGCCGCCTCGTGGAAGATGCGTGTCAGTTTTGCCACTACTTCGACGGGCAGGTAGGGCTTTGCCATGTAATCCGTTGCGCCCGCCCGGATGGCGGCGACATAGGGGAAGCGTTCTTGCTTCTCGCTTGTGCCAATAATGCCAACGTCAGAAAAGGCGCTGCGCGCTTCACGCGCCAATTCAATATCGGACAGGCCGGGAAGCGTCATGTCGTAGATAAGTGCGTCAAAAGCGGAATTTGCCATTACCGTCAACGCCGCTGCAATACTGTGGGCCGTCTCCACGTAGCAGCCAAGATGTTTCTCAAGGATGCGCTGGGTATATTTGGCGATGCGTTTGTTCTGATCTACTACCAGCACTTTCTTGTGCGAATAATTGTGAGAATCACAAGAATAGGCCGACGGGGCGTTCGCTTGACCTTCGCCTGATAAGACCATAAAATAGCGTCCTTATGTAGCCTCGCTAACAAACATAACGCTATTGTAAGCCTGACGCGATAGAAAACGCAAATTTTCTGTCGCCCGCAGACGTATAGTTGAAAGTGTGGAGTCATGGAAGCGGCCATGATATGCTGAAACATATTGCCGTGCGCGGCGATAAACGTTCAAACGATGAATGGCGCGAAAATTGTCGAATGTGTATAATGAGCGGACGAATGCGGCAGCCGCATATCGGAATGCGTCAAGGAAAACATGAATCGAAGCGCCGGACATAGGGAACGAAAGGAAGCAGATGAGCAAAAACAACAACCGCGTCCGCCATCAACTATGCATAACGGCGGCGTTGGCGCTGCTTGCGGCGATGCTTGTGTATAACCTTGCCGCTGCCGCGCAGGAAAGGGCTGTTGTGGTCAATCCTTACGCGCAGGTTGACTGGGCGCGGGTGAACCACTACAAAGGCAACCTGCATACCCATACCACCGAGAGCGACGGCAGCTTGGCCCCGGCCGCCGCCATTGATCTGTACCATGAACACGGCTATGCTGTTCTTGCGCTGACGGACCATGATCGCTGTACCTGGCCGTGGCAACAGTTTGACCGTAATGCGGAAACCCTTGGCATGACGGCTATTCCGGGCAATGAACTGTCCCGCCATCACCATGTATTGAGCCTGTTCTGCGCGTATGAGACGGAAGCGGAAGACCTGGACGCCGCTGTTGCCGGCGTGGCGGCGGCTGACGGCGTTGCCGTGTTGTGCCATCCCGCCATGCATTGGGAACCCAAGCACAGTGAAGCGTCGCGGCTGCGACGGCTCCTGGATGAGAGCGCCCGGCCCGAGGAAGCGCCGCCCGAGGTGGTGGCGGACTATGTTGCGTTGTTCAGACGGCATCCGCACCTGGTGGCCACGGAAATTCTGAACGCGTCTGAACCGTTGTACCGCTATCCGCTGGACCGACGGCTTTGGGACCAATTGCTCACGGCCATGATGCCCGAACGACCGGTATGGGGCGTGAATACGGACGACATGCATACGCTTGACCACTTTGGAACCGACTACGTGGTCTTCCTCACAGCACGTCCAGAGGCCCCGTTATTGCGCGAATCATTGACCACAGGCGCATTCTATTTTTCAAGCCGTCGCGTTCCCGAATCGGGCGCGGCGGCGGCAACAGACCCGCCGCGCATTGTGTCTATTACCCATGACACAGCGGATAATGTTATCACGGTGCGGGCCGAAGTGGGCGACGCGCCGCTTCCTGACGAAGCGTATGCCTGGATATCGGAGGGCAAAACGGTTCATACGGGACAGCGTCTCCCCTACCGCGCTGTGAACGGCATAGGCGCTTATGCGCGTCTGGAAATCACCGCGGATAGCGGCACGACCTTTATCAATCCCTTTGGATTCAGCGTAAAAGCCGGTTCGTAATAGACGCTTAACCAACGCCGGCAATGTTTTGTGAGTTTTGCCTCGAACAAAATAGACTGTCAATAACAGGTTAGGCGATAATTTAGCGTCTGTGTAAATCAGTGTCCATCTGTGGTCAAATAAGATCAGAGGCTACCATAGATGTGTTTTCGCCGGAATGACTGAAAGCGTTCTTTCATGCGTATTGTCTTGGCTGCAGCCAATTTTTGCGTTTCTGAATAATTGCGTTCTACTTTGCCATGTGTAAAAGAAACTGACTTAACAGGTTATGGTACAATAAAGATGGCGTTACTGATTAGATGATGTACAAGTTTACAGCCTATTTCGAGAAAAAAGTCTTGGTCAGACGTCCATATTTGACTAAGGAGATGTGCATTCGAGTTGTTGAGAACCCTATCCGTAGTGAAAAACAACAAGATAATGAACGAATACGATTTTGGGGGCAAATTCACGAGATTGGAGGGCGTTACTTACGCGTTGTAACGCTTGCGGATCAACGAACGATTCATAATGCGTTTCCTGACAGGAGATTCAGGCCATGAAAATCGAATATTTCCCTGAAACAGATAGCCTGTATATCGAACTTGTCCATAAACCAGGCGTTGATACGGTGGTTGTTGGTGAAGGGATTGTTCTGGATATTGATGAACAAGGTCACGTGGTCGGCATTGATATTGATCAGGCGGAAAAGCATGTAGACCTGCAACACCTTGATTTAACAAAAATACCATTCGATGTAAAACAGGCGGTAGTTTGAA
>SLFT01000005.1 GCA_007124105.1 Candidatus Hydrogenedentota bacterium
CCATGCGCGTGGTCACCCTTGCCGGAGCGCCACTGACAGGCATGACGCCCATTGCCACGCTGACGCCGAACGCATTTGACAAGCCAGTCGCCACTGGTCTTCCGACGGATGCCAATGGTGAAAGCCGCATCCGTTTCCCTGCGGACCAGAAAGTTACGCTGCGCGCCTGGGACTCCAGTTTGCTTTATTTCCCGAACAATTTTTATGAAGTGCTGCCCGGCACTGGCGCGGTACGGGATACGCTCGTGGTCAGTATGGTCAGATCATCGGCGATTGAAGCCGTGCTCATTAACCCGGACGGGGAACTTGCGCTCAATGAGAATGTGGGCCTCATGTTGTTTCATCCTGTTCATGGCCCTTGGTGGCCCGCTGAAGCCGACACCGACGACAAGGGAACAGTCGTTTTTTATCGTGTGCCGCCTGGCGAATATGTCATTCGCATCAAAATTGCGTCAGGCGCTATGACGGATGTTCCCGAGACCTACATAGCACCGGGAGAAACTACCCACATCGGGCAGGTCTATTTCGAGTAGCGCTCGGGCAACCCGGGAGCGCTGACGCCGTCGCGCAGCTGGCTGATAGTTTCCATGAGGGCGTCTGTCTCAGCCAGCATCTCTTTTTCACGTTTGAAAGCCAGCCCGGGCATGCCCAATGCCCGTTTGAGCGCGAGCAGTCCCTTGCGCCGCGCGCCCCATGCCAACAGGCGCACGCCAACGGCCATAAACGCCACTTCAACAATGACAAGCATCATGAACACCGTTCCCGCATGGAAAAAGGCGGTGGTATTGAGCAGGTTGCCGTGCCAATAGGCGCGCGCGATCATGTATCCGGTATAGCCCAACAGCGCCACTGGCAAACCGTCGAGCAGCAGCGCCATCGGCCACGCGGTCAGCAATCGCGCGCGCGCCGCGAGTCGCTCGTGTATCTTGCCGCTGAACACGTCGCGGATGCGTCGGCCCAACTCTTCCTGATACGAGTTGTCCGCTGCGCACGCTTCCATATCCAGGCCGGAACGGATAAAGCGCATACGCAGTTCGCTGTGGAGCCCCTCGTAGCGCGCCAACAGGGATTCGGGAAGCGCGTCGTCTCCCTTGTCGGATTGGTCGGATGCCGTAAACAGCGCGGTTGCCTGTACCGTCTGCTTGTACCTGTACACATCGAAACTCATCCAACCCGGCATGCGATAGGGCAATGACCGAATGAATTCAAGCACTTTGTATAGCGTTCCAATGCCGCCTTTGGCGCGGAGCCCCACTTCGCGGCCCAAAGCCTGCACCCAGAGATGGGGTTCTGCCAGGGCGCCGGCGGTGAAATGTCGTAGCGTAGCATCGGCCAACGTCTGGTCAGCTTCTACTACGGCGGTTCGTAGCGTCGCCAGTTCTGATTTCTCCTTTTGCACCCGTTCATACAGCCGGTCCACCGTACGCGTTAATAACCCCGCGGCATTTGAGGATTTGATGCGCGCCACCCGTTCACGGTCCAGTTCATGCCGCAAAAACTTCTCGAGTGCGGGAAACTCGAATTCGTCGTCGTCTGCGGAAGATGTGGCGCCCGCCAGTTTTCGGTCAAGTGCGCGCAACGCGTTCACCCGGAAATAGGTGTCAACTTCGAATCCGTTCTCCGCAAGACGCTTTAGCCAATGCGCCCTAATGGCGTCGTCCGCGCGCCTTACCCGTGTTTCCACGCACACCATCGCGCGCAATCCACGGACGGGCCGCAACAGCGACCAGGTCGCCTCATCAAGATATTTCTCGGCGTCGGCGCACAGTAGAATAAGGTCGCATTCCTGAAGCACCTGCTCCACAATCGCCCGGTGCTCCTTCACAATAGTGTCTGAGTCGGGCGTGTCAATAAGGGCAATGTGTTCGAGCGCTGAACGGGGCACATGAGTCACTTCACTGGCGTGGGACAGCGCCAGACGCATCCCAGGCGGATGGTAGACGGTGGGCGCCGACGTACAGGGGCGCATTTCCGAGGTGGCCGCAATCTGATCGCCTGCGAGCGCGTTCAGCAATGTGGACTTGCCAACACCCGACCCGCCAACGAGCGCTACCAGCAATACGTCGTCCAGACGGTTCTCTCGCTCGCGCAACTCTGCAAGCCGCGTTTGCAGCAAGTCGGTTTCGTCGCGCAGGACGCGCCAGGGGCCGTCGTAACGCGCCAGCGTCTCCAACGTATTTATGATTCCTGAAAGCCCGTTTGACACAGTTCCCAATAGCTCCGTAGTTTTTCGATATAGCCCTGTTCAAAGATTGCCTCGGCGTCACTGACAGCGCTTAAGGCGGGCGTAGTCAGGCAGTCATGAAGACTTTCGGCAAGTTGGTCTCGTTGTTCCTGCTGCCAGGGTTGCAGCAGTCCCACCCACTGGTCGGCAAATTTGTTTTCCATGATGCGCGCCATGAATTCTCCGGCCATGGGACCGGCCAACGCCAACAACTCGGGCGCGCCAATACCAGCACTGAACACCGCCACCGGCATGGCAATAGCGGTGGGCGCAAACACCATCAACGCATCCAGTTCGATCAAAAAACGACGTTGCGCCGGATTTTCGCGCCACCAGTTACTGATGGTGCGCATCACATGTTCTTTGAATGCGTCTGACAATTCCATGCTGTCGCCCAGTACCGACGCCACAGTGCGGTCCACAGCCATGCCAATATCCAGTTCGTCAACTCCGGCGCGCATAAGCCCCCCCACGACAGGCTCCATATCACGGACGCTCTCAAGCAACACCGAGGCGAAATCATTGGCAATGCGTTCGATATGATGCTGCTGGTGTTCGCGCAGCAGCGCCATCCTCTCAGCGTCCGACATCTTTTGTACAACGGGCATGCCCAATACCCGTTTCTTTACGAATGTAGCCATTGGTTGCAGGCCGCGCAAGGCGGTGTCGTTTACGCGCGCAATACCACGGACCACGCGGGAACGCTGCGCTCGTATCTGGTCGTGCAACAGTTTGCCCATCTCTTCGCCGGGTTGCGGATTGTACACTGATGCAAGCGTATATGCCCGTTTCCTGTAGGAAGGCGCAATTGCGGCCAGGCGTTGATGCAGCGAGCCAATCCGTTCCAGGAACTGAGCGGATTCAAACAGCACGTATTCGAGCGTGTCCCGATACACGCTTCGTTTTATGGCGGCCACATCCAATCCACGCAGATAATCCGCAAGCGAAATGTCCTCGTCAAGCGCGTGGATTTCATGTCGCATAGTGTGTTCAACATCATAATCAAAAGACAGGGCGAAGCAGGTCGCGTTCTCCAGCGCGGCATCGCGAATGAATTCGGCCAGCTGCGCGCGCGGCGCGGCAAAGTTTTCATTCGGATTTGCCTTGTTCATGACAGGCACTACCAGACGGCCGGAGGCGTGGGCTTGACGGAAAAAGTCCACCACCCGCGCGTCCTTGTACTTTTCCGGGGTCAGTACGGCCACTATGACGTCGCCCGCCGCGCGAATATGATCAGCAACACTCCAGTTGCGCTTTTCAATGGAGTCAACATCGGGCGTGTCAAGCAGCGCCAGTGAATCCGGCAACACAGACGAAGCCGTTACCCATAATGTTTCCTCGGGCATCTCATACCGGGTCGCGTCCTCAGGCGCGTCCAGCGCCACTGCTGCGAATTCCGGCAACATGCTCCCATGAAGCGCGGACTCATGCCGAAAAACGCTGGTAGCCAGTACGGGAGCGCATGTAGCCGCCGCAGTGCTGCACGCGGCACTCCTTCGTTCGCCGAGCAACAGGTTGAATATGGTTGATTTTCCCGTATTCGTCCCTCCCGCAACGGCGACCACCAGGCACCCGTCGCCAGACAACTGGGGCACAAGTTTGTGTTGTAACAAGCGTCGCCACTCATCACAACCATCGAAAACAGCGGCGCGAAGTCTGGGATGCGCCTCCAGCGCATCGGAAAACGCGCACAGCAACTCATTAAATCCGAGAATGCCCTCCTGAAACGCGTTTTCACTCGTGTCCGCTATGTGCAACAACTCGTCCAAACAACCGGTTTCCTATACTTGTTATCATGCGGCGCTGTCCTGGCGAACAGGCAGGGCCGGCTTCTTTTTCGCAGCCCGACCAACACACAACCGATGAGCAAAGGCAATCTGTTTCGTCGCAAGCGATGTTAGGCAAGTCGTTCAACGCCTACTGGAGTGGCCGCGGCAACGGAGCATGGACAGATGACATTCTTCTGCTTAAGTCCTTCAGCAACCCGTAATGCCTGCTGTTGTGAACGACACACACCGAATAATGTCGGACCGCTGCCGCTCATGGCCGCTGCCTCACAGCCCAGTTCAAGCAATGCCTGCTTATATCCAACCAAAACACTGTTCGCCGCGAATACAGGCGCTTCCATGCGATTGAAGACTGCCGCGGCAACATCGTCGGCAGCCAGCGCGCGAATACGCTTGCGAAAAGCGGACGTACGTCCCGCAAAGGGTTTTTCACGATTGTATTCCAACCGTGGGTGATTGTATACCTGGCCTGCGCTGACCGCGATGGACGGATGGATGAGCACAAACCACAACCCCTTCATTTCTGGCAATGGCGTCATGCAATCACCGCGCAGCCAGGCGGCCCGCGTACCGCCGCGCAAGCAATACGGCACGTCCGCGCCGAGGTCACGCGCGCAGGGCGTTAATTCCGAAACAGACAAACGCAGGTCCCAAAGTTTGTTCAACGCAATAAGTGTAGCGGCGGCGTTCCCGCTGCCGCCCGCCAGGCCCGCTGATACGGGAATACGCTTCTCCAGATGAATACGCGCGCCTCGCGAATAACCGGTGCGCTCTTTGAGCAGCGCAGCAGCGCGATAAACCAGGTTCGAAGCGCCCGTGTCCAGATCATGACCCGCGCAGGTCAGGCTGATATGGGCATCATCCATAAACCAAAGATCATCGGCAAGACCAACACTTTGAAAGATGGTCTCAATGTTATGGTAGCCGTCGCGGCGTTTCTTCAACACATCAAGGAACAGATTAATTTTTGCGTAAGAACGGTATTGCATTATCAAACAAACTTAGTGTTGCCGCATGTACTAAAGCGAACGTTGATGACATAGATCAGCACTGCTGATCGCGTCAGTATAATACCATGCATGAATGTGTTTTGCGACATTTATCAAAAAGCGGGCACTTGATAAGAACATTGAAAACGCTTAATCATCAATAGGAGTTATGGGATGTATGGGAGAGATGGACAGAGTAACGAGAAGAGGATAGGCAATTCATCTTATATACCCCAAAAGTCCCATCATTCCCATATAACCCGTATCACCGTTCATAGGCGAGCAATTTCTGTTGTCAGCATATAAATATTCTGACGGCGAGCGCATTTTGTCCCAACGATGACTTCCCCATACTTTATTGCGCGGCAATTTCCTGCGCTATCTCCCAGAACAGCAACACACGCTCATCGGGCGTTCCTGCCTCGATGTCCGGCATGACCACATCGCATGGCCCCAGTTCCTGATAAACGCGCGTAAGGTCCGCGCGGAGCGCCTCCGGCGATTTGCTCGTCAACGCCATTGGCGTATACATGAGCGCGCGACGGGTATCAGGACATAACTTTCGTGCCGCGGCCAGATCGGAGTCCAACCCCATATCCACATAGTCCAGGGGTGTGATGGATGCGTAATCAGCAATGTACGGGTCCACATTCCAGGCGCAGTTATGTACGCCGAAACGCGGATATACGTCCGCAATCCGCTGATCGCAGGGCAACAAAAAGTCGTGGTATTGTTGTGGCGATACCATGTTTACCAGACAATTGCTTACCGTAGCATGACGCACTTGCACGCCGGTGGCTTCCTGTCGCGTGTATACCAACCGCATCCCATTTATCATGGTTTCGGTGATTATGTCAAAGAGATGCCGCGCCAGTTCTGGTTCTGTAAGCAAGTCAGTGAGTATTTCCGGGCCGCGTATGCGATAGGCGTTGTTCAACACGCCCTGCCAGTTCAGGTAACCTTCGATCCGTCCGTACTCCTCTTCAAGCGCATCCATCTGTTCAAGTAACGAGACGAATACAGGCGCGTCTTCAAGACGAGGGGCGCGCATACGCTTTATCTGGTCTTTACTCAAATAGTCATGGGCGGCGGCGGGCCAGTTGTCTGCGTAATACGTCATGGGAATACCGAAGACAGCCGCCACCAACAACGCGCCATAGCCCCCGTCCAGGCTGCCGGGCGCGCTTTCCTCGAAAGCGCCGCCGATGGGGATAGTGGGAAAGCGTTGACGCAAAGTTTTGCGCATTCGGGTGACCGTCTCGGCGCGGTACAAAGGGTCAACATGCCAGCGCTCGGAAAAATCAACAGATGTATGTTGCCGGAACCAGCGCGGCGTAAACCCGAACTCGACACGCAACGATGACTCTGTCCCGTCACAGGGACGCCGCGTCGCGGGGGCGCTGGGGGCGATATAACTGCGAAGGCCCTGTTGTATTTTCATGAAATTGTCAATACCTTTTTGCCGCACAACTTTCCGTGGGGTCAGACATGTATATCAGAGGAAACCACGGGCACATTCACACAATTATTTTTTCAGCCCATGCACGTGTTTGCTCAACAAGATTACAAATTGTATCTCGCTCAAGTGTGACTGCAGCATCTGGCAGGAACTCATCATATCGGAAGTCAATTGCAAAGGGAGTCAACCGTCTAAGTTCCTCCAAATGAACAGGAAAAGGGATCGCATTGTCTTGCAACAACCGAATAAGTTCTACAATATCATGTACACGTCTATATTTCACCTCATGCGCAACAAGTACAGCCTTGATGATTTTTTCTACCGCCTGTGGCGCATGAAACCCAATCGCTTCATACGGAGATTCAGTACTGTCAGAAAGTATTCTCAATACCGTCTCATCCTGTGCCGCTTTTCGCATAAGCAACAGTGCGAGTTTTCTATTCGGCGACATGCAAGACTTTTCCCTCTTCCCTGGCTTCGTAGAAAATAGTGCCAGGCGTTTCCGCCCATTCGGCGAAGGTATCCTGGCTTGCCACGATAATATCTACAGGCAGGCGCAATGGGCGAAGAGCATCACGAAGGCGCACCATTTCCTCGTGACGGGAACGCAGGGTTGGTTCAATTACAAGAAAATCCAAATCGCTCTCCCCATTATAATCTCCACGCGCATGAGAGCCAAAGAGGATAATGGATGCGTCCGGCGCGGCGTTATGCAGCATCCGAACAGCTTCCGCAATAACGTCGTCATCAATAGTCACGGTCACGTTTCCTGATTACATTGAATGAAACACTAACTTGTTGCGCATCTCTCCAGATATGACTTATGCCTCACAAACATTGGCGTCAAAGAAAAGCAGTGTACTCTTGATATATTATACATGATGCCGCCGCATTCAGGATATATCGCGACCGTTCAGCATCAGGCGCTTCTATCCTGTTCAAGCAGCCAGGCAAGCGCTTCATCAAGTATTTGCTCGACAACAGGCACTTCCTCTTCATACATACCGGGATGATCGCAGGGATACCAGCGGATTTCCTTCGGTTCGCCCAGCGCTTTGTAGAGTTCCTTGCCCGCTTCAGGCGTTACCAGCGTATCGCGATCGGCGTTTTGCATCAGTATGGGGACGCCTTCTGTTTGCGCCGCATAGTGTATGGGGTCCGCCGGATTCATGACAAAGGTAAACAGATGTTTGGCGAGCCAGTGCAACGCCCGATTGCCCACTGCCTCGCGCAATGCGGGCGCGTTTACCAATACGGGTATGTTCGCGCCGCCCACAATCAGACATGCTGCGCGGATACGGTCGTCTCGGGCTATCACTGTGGCGCCTGTGACCGCGCCAAAACTTGCGCCCACCAGGTAGATGCGTTCGGGATCAATCTCTGGATGGGTTTGCAGGTAATCAATAAGTCGTCGCGTATCATTCACCACTTTCCAGGGAAGCTGTCGAAACCCATAGGCCTGCCGCAGAGGGCAGCCCTGTATCTCACGGGCGCCCACAGACGCCTGGTCAAAGCTTGCCATGGCGAATCCGGCTTCGTTGAAGGGTGTACCCACCTGCTCGATAAAACTCTTGTCCATCCCGCCGCCATGCACAAAGATGATGACAGGAATCTTCCCATCTCGATCAAGGGGGAATGTCAGCACAGACGGTACTGGCTCGTTGGGTCGCGCATCTATCACGAACGCTTCTTTCTCAAATCTGCAAGGTCGGGACAGACCGAACAATTCAATTTCGCCGTCCATGAGCTCTCGTTCACTGACTTGCGCGTTAAAGGGCAGATCGGGATCATAATTGTCGAAATAGGTCCGATCCGCCCATATCTTTACAACAAGCAGCACCAAAACAAAGACCAAAACGCCCCTACCCACGTTCTTCAGAATCTTCCTCATAACGCGCTCCTTTCTTTAGATGCGGTTGTCATCGTAAACCAAGGGCACGATCAGTATCAAGAATCGCACCGCATTATTCTTTCACAGCCAGTCGGTGTACTCGTGGTAGGGGACATAGCCGCTCTGGGCGTGTCTACGGTAGGGGTCGTGACCATGCCGGTCTGCGCCTTGGCCTGGTTGTAAGCGAAGCGACCCGTGCCCAGATGGTCGTGGCCGAGGTAGTTGTACGTGGCGTTGGCGAGATCGTCGGTGTGGTCGAGTTCCGCCTCGGCAAACGCGGTGTGACCCTTGGGCACGAAAAAGCGTTTGAGTCCCCCGGTTTCCCTATTGTCCGTGTCGTCCCACAATCCCCGCCACCGGTGCGTTCCCACA
>SLFT01000245.1 GCA_007124105.1 Candidatus Hydrogenedentota bacterium
AGTATGTAATGGGCCCCTTCTATGAAAAAGCGGCGCAACAAGGGTGCGTCGCTACAGCGGATAACGGAAGTTTGCATGCGTTTTCGGCTTCATGCGGCACGGCGCCGGTAGTCGCGCTTCGGGGCGATCCCGAAACAATGGGCCGTCAATATGGCGCTCTTGTCGGCTCCAGCGTTCTCCGCAATGTGGAGCGACTTTTACAAATATTTGCCGATGAGGGCATACCCAAGCCGATTGTGGAACGCATCATGAGCGGCGCTTACGAGCGCATGGCGCCGTTTGTGCCTGAGTCGCTGGACGCTGAAATGCGCGGCGTGGTTGCCGGCGCCGTCGGCGCGGGGGTTCCCCTCAGTTTGGACGCTTTGCGGCGACTGGTGGCCGCCACCAACTTTGACCTGTATAAGCGCGAAGCGCGTATCGTCGAATTTCTGGACGCTGATACGGTGGCGTTGCTCGAAAAAATGAACGGGAACGAACCCATGCAATGCACCTTCTTTGCGCTGTGGGGAGCGCGCACCGAGGACGGGAAAATGTTTTCCATGCGCAACCTTGATTGGCTTTCCCAGACGGGGATGCATGAAGACCGGCTGATTACCGTGTATCATCCCGAAGGGGGGCAGCCCTTTGTATCCATGGGATACGCGGGCGTACTCGGATGTCTCGCGGGCATGAACGCTTCGGGTTTCAGCTTTTCGCAGATAGGCGCGTTCAGCGTAAGCGAGGAACTGGACGGCATACCCTGGACTTTCCTGGCCCGCACAACGCTGCAACAGGCGGACAGTCTCGAGGCTGCCGTGGATATAATCAAAAACGCGAAACACACCATCGGTTACAATTACCTTGTCGCTGACGGCGATCCCGCCGGATTTGGAACGGACGCTTTTAATCCGCGCGCTGTCGCCTTTGAAACCAACCATACCTGCTGCGAGATGTTCACTGACAACGATCCCCAGGAACAGGCCGCCGCATGGACAGACGCCGCGGGCAACATACACAAGTATGGACTGCCCATGAAAGACGGCGTCATGCGCGCCGACACCGCTTTCGGAAAAACAACCCGCGCCGCACAGGCGGCTGACGACGGGCCAGGAGCGCCGGAGAACACCGGAAATCCCCTGGGACGCGACAACGAGGGCAGCACCTATACCAATTGTCACAAGCCCATGTATGACATGGTGCGCGCCTATGAAACTGGCGTTCAATATATTTTTCCCGTGCGTAACCAAAAAGTGATTGAAGCGGGCGCGCCACGTAAAATCGGCGTCGAAGAAGCGCTGAATATTGCCGGTGTTGTGGCGCACAACACAGAGATGCTCCACGAAAACGACTGGAACGTCATGAGCGTGGTTTACGCGCCCACCGACGGCCGCTTTTGGGTCGGCTATGAAACCCGCTACAGCGACGGCAGTTGGAAGAATGCGCCTGATGCCGGATACATGCAATTTGATATGGCGGAATTACTGGCGTTGTAGGCATGTTGCGTCCCAGCGCGACCAGTTTTTATGGCCGCTATTTCCGAGCCCTTCGTGAGCCGACGAAGGGAAAGAAGGTAGATAGCCGGCCCGCAGCAGCTATCTCTGAAAACAAACTCTGATTTGTTTATCTTTGGCCTTTGGGGGTATTATAGAGCGTAGTATTGATACCGATTTTCAATTAAGGTGACATTATGCATGATACAGACGGTGAAAACAGGCGTCGTTATCCGAGAAGTCAGCGCGGCTTAAAAATTGTAATTGACGACACAGGTCCTGGCGTATTAAACCATGTTGACAATATCAGTGAGACAGGCGTACTGTGCCATACGGTGAAGCCCTTGCCATTAATGGCGCGTATTGGCGTGATGGTGGACTTGCCGAAGCCCATTGAAACGCGCATTGAAGCCGAGGGCATTGTGGTTCGTTGCGATCCCGACGAACTGGGAGACGACCATTTTGTGGTGGCCATCTTCTTTACCCGACTTGCGACGACTGACAGGGAAGCAATCAGCAAATTTGTGGAACTGCACCCAAGCGGCAATGAAGCGACTATATAGAGTTTTTTTTCTGGATGTAATGCGCCGGTATGGCGCATTGCCTTTAACAACTGTTTCTTATTGCAACATAGCGAAAAGCTGGAATACGAGGACATGTTATGGACAAGAGTACGTTGACGCGAAGAGCCTTTCTGGCGGCGACCACTACTTCCGCTGCGGTGGCGGTTGGATGCGCCCGGGTAAATGACGCGAAGGTGGTGCCCGGAAAAGTATCGCCAAACGAAAAAATTAATGTGGCCGGCATCGGCGTAGGCGGCAAGGGCATGGGCGACATCAGTTCATGTCGTCACGAGAATATTGTTGCTCTCTGCGACCCTGATCGCGACCGCGCGGCGGAGGCGTTTTACAGATATGCCAATGCAAAGCAATATGCCGACTATCGCAAGATGCTCGATGAGATGGGCGATGAAATTGACGCGTGTACCATCAGTACGCCGGACCACAGCCACGCGCCCGCCGCGTATCAGGCCATGAAACTCGGAATTCATCTGTATGTGCAGAAACCGTTGACGCACACGGTGGCGGAATCGCGGCTGCTTGCCAAAGTCGCCAAAGAGACCGGCGTTATTACGCAGATGGGAAACCAGGGCCATTGCCAGGACGGCGTCCGTGAACTGTGCGAGATGATGTGGTCCGGCGCTATTGGAGACGTTACAGAAGCGCATATCTGGACCAATCGTCCCATTTGGCCGCAGGGCATTCCCGAGCCGTTGCCCGAAGAGACGCCCATTCCGGACACCTTGGACTATGACCTCTGGATTGGACCCGCGCCCATGCGTCCCTACAACAGCGGCTATGTTCCCTGGAACTGGCGCGCCTGGTGGGATTTCGGATGCGGCGCCATCGGCGACATGGCCTGCCATATCATGGACCCCGCATTCTGGTCGCTGAAACTGTATGAAGCCAAGTCCTACACCATTCAAGCCGTTTATGAAGAGGGTATGAACAGTCAGACCGGGCCAAACAAATCCACTATCAAGTATCAGTTTCCCGCGCGCGGCGCTATGCCGCCCGTCACGGTGTATTGGCATGACGGCGGCATTCTGCCGCCGCGACCCGAAGACGTGCCCGAAGACCAGCAACTCGGCGACGGCAACAACGGATCGCTCTATTTCGGCACGAACGGTTATCTTACCGCGGGCGAATATGGCGGAAAAGCGCGACTGCTGCCCGACGAACGCATGGCTGACTATACCAAACCTGCCCCCACAATACCGCGCATTCCCAATGAGAATCCCTACCAGAACTGGCTCGACGGCATCCGCTCGGGCGAACCTGCCGCCTCTGATTTCTCGTACGCCGGACCGCTTACGGAAGTGGCGAACATGGGCAACGTGGCGCTTCATTCCGGCGACAAGGAACTCGAGATTGACGTGGTAAACTTACGCGTGGTCAACGACGCCAACGCCAACACGCTGCTCACTAAAGAATATCGCGCCGGCTGGGAACTCCCCTGCTGACCTGTGATATCGTCATATACTGGAACGGATATTTTTTGCCGTTGCCGCGCCGTTTGTTTTTTTGTAACTGTCTAGCAGTTTACACAACGCACCAAAATAACAGCGCATGTCCGTCATTCCCGCTTTCACGGAATGACAGTTGTTCAGGGCGCACAATGGCTTCAACCTGTTATGCTTGCCAGCCAGTTACAAAAAATATTGCAAACAGAATGAGGGTATTCGAATGAAAGCAATAGAACTGGAAATGACCATCAGCAAGGATGGCACGATACGCCTCCCCGACGACTACAAAACCATATATGGACAGAAAGCGCGTTTTGTAATTCTATTTGCGGAGCAGACCGATGCCGCCAAAAGAACACGACAGCCGGGAAGCGCCAAAGGCACGCTGCAGGTAGTAGCCGAAGATGATGAACATCTGGATGATTTTGGAAAATACATGCCATGAACTATATTGTTGGACACCCAGGCATTGCTCTGGTTTATCCTGGATGATCCCCGGTTGAGCCTCAAAGCGTGCAACTCAATCGCTGACAGTGCGGGGATGATTTTTATCAGCCCGGCAAGCCTCTGGGAGATCGCCATCAAGATAAGCTTGGGAAAGTATACCCTGCCAACGCCTTTTAACGCCTTCTGGGAAGAGCAGATGCTGGCCAACGGATTTACCCTGTTACCCATTGCCGTGTCCCATGCAGCCCGGGTGATAGAGATGCCTTTTCATCACCGCGACCCTTTTGACCGACTGATCATTGCCCAGGCGCTTGAAGAAGGCATCCCGGTGGTAAGCACCGACACGGCATTTGACCTCTATGGTGTGGAGCGGCTATGGTGACAACCCAAAATGAGAGGGCGCATTTTTTGGGACGGGATCAAAATCTCCCCTAATTCCGGGGATGCCCGTAATGTGATTATCAAGATACTATCCCCTTTTCACATGTCGTGCTCTCCTTGGGACCAGGCTTTTGGCGCTGTACTATGCAGCCGGTAGATGCTTCTTGTTGCATTACAACGGATGTCGGTCCTACAGGACGACCGATATGTTCATGACACGAAACCCTTGAAGCTATTCTTCAAAACCCATGATAATACTATGGGTGTTATCTGTAAATGTCAAGTTGTGGGTGGCATTGAATCTTTTTTTACTGGATGTGGCCGTCGTTGGCACGCGTTGAAGTCGGCGGACAAAACGCGTTCTTTTCGGAAGCTGAGCGTCCATGGCGTTGAAAAAAGTCCCAGATAATTTCAGAAGCGTTGAGCGTTGTTATGGAAGGGCCGACGATGCAGCCGGGATAGCGGCTGCGATGACCGGGCCAGCTGTGGCCGCACCCGCCAACGGCATACAGGCGCACTTCCCCGTTGTCCGGACAGCCATAGATATAACGACGTAGAAACACGTCTTCGTCCAAGGGTTCCACGTCTGTTGTCGGCGTAGCGTCGCACGCCGCCGCGCGCGCCCAGAAAGCGGCCGTTTCCTCGGCGGACAAGAAGTATGATTCATGGGGGCCGCCCGCGCGACCGCCTTCATAAGGAATCACGGGGTCTTCAATGCCGTGTATCACCAGCGCCGGAACAGGCATCGCAGGTTGACAGGCATCGGCGAATGACGCGCTCAGACTGCCCATGACCGGCGCAATGGCGGCCAGTCGGTCGCTGTGACAGGCAAAGCGCTGTATCATCATCGCGCCCGCGGATGCGCCCGCGGCGTAAACGCGGTCGGCGTCTATGGGGTACGCCTCGATAAGCGCGTCGAGTAACGCGTCGAGAAATTGTATGTCCCGGTCGTCGTCGGTTATGCCGGAACGCCAGCGACGTTGCGCGCCCCTGGGATACGCCACAATAAACCCTTCGCGGTCGGCAATGGCGTCGAACCCGGTCATTTTTCTCATGCCGCGCGGCGTGTCGCTGAATTGATGTAGCGCGAGCACCAGCGGAACAGAAACTCCCGGCGGGAGCGTCTCAGGAACGTGCAGCAGGTAATCCCGCCTGATGCCGTCTACGTTGAGCGACTCGTACCGGCACGAGCAGCCGGAACATAGCAGAAGCAGGAGCAGTATGGGAACAGCCGCAACCTTGATCGGGTTAATATGCCGTGGCGCTTTCATATACGCAGCCTCAGGCCTTGAACGCGCCCGAGGTGATGCCCCGGATAAAGGGTCGGGTGGCGTAGATGAACACCACCAGCAACGGAATGCTCGAGAGCATGTACGCGGCAAACAAGGTACTGAAACTGGAGGCGAAAGCCGATGTAGCCAGCACGAACAGACCCGACGCGATCACGTGATACTGCCCGTCTGATTGGGTCACAAAAGGCCACATAAAATTGTTCCACGAACCGATCACGTTCATGATGAGCACAACGGAGAGCACAGGCTTGGACAGGGGCAGCACAATATGCAGATACGATTGCAGATGCCCGGCGCCGTCAATGCGGGCCGATTCAAACAGTTCTTCGGGCAATCCGTCGAAAAATCCCTTCATCACAAAGATGGCGAATACCTGGCCGCCCGCCATGTAGGGCAGTATCATGGCCCAGTACGTGTTCAGCAGGCCAAGTTCGCGCACCACCATGTAGGTGGGCACAAAGGTGAGTACGCCGGGGAACATCATGGCGCTGATGATGAAATAGTAAACCACGCGGTTGCCGGGGAACCGGTTGCGCGACAGGGTGTACGCGGCGACGGAGGAAATCAGCAGCACTCCCAGCGCGGTTGCGGCGCAGACGACAAAGGAATTGATCATGTAGGGCCGTATCAACGCCCACGAACGCTGGTAGTTCAACAGCGCCAGCGAGATATTCTCGCGCAGCGCCTCGCGGGGCGGCGCCGACCGCACCGTCCCGTCTGTTTCCGCTATGTCCACGGGCGTATTGTCGCTCTGAATAACGCGCCGCGCGGCGACAATGGCGTTTGTGACCGATTCCGGCATACCAAAAAAACTGTGGTAGATTTCCGTGTTCGAGCGAAAGGAGTTGTTCAACGCAAAGGCAAAAGGCACCAGCGTGAGCAGCGCGAACATGATGAGCACTGCGTGGATAAGCCCGGTCTGTAGATGTTTGTTCATCGCGCCCCCTCGAGTTCTTCCGTCGAGCGGATATAGCGCATGTTCAACACGGTCAGGGTAAATACAACTACAAACAGACATACCCCGATAGCGCATGCGTATCCCATGCGTTGGAAGCTGAAGGCGTTGTAGTACATCCACAGCGCCGGCACAGTGGTCTGGAAGCCCGGTCCGCCGCGCGTCAGAATAAACAGATTCTCGTAGGTCTGTACCCCGGCGATAATGGTCAGCACCAGCATCAACTTGATCTGGCTCATGACCATGGGAATGTCAATGTAAAAAAACTTGCGCAGTCCCACGCAGCCCTCGAGTTTGGCCGCTTCGTTGACGCTTTGCGGGATGCCGGACAAGCCCGCGTAGTAGATCAGAATTTCAATGCCGCCCGCGAAAGGAAACCCGACCATTACACAAGCCAATAACGCTGTTCGCGGATTGCTCAGCCATCCGGTGGTGAACTGTCCAAGTCCCACCAGTTCCAGCAGCTCGTTCAGCAGTCCTCTGTCCGCGTAAATCATACCGCCCCAGATAAGCTGTACCGCTACCATGGGCACCACGATAGGCACCAGAAAGATGATGCGGTACACGTAGCGGCTGCGCTCGCCCGGCAGCGAATAAATGAGTTTCGCCACTATCAGCGGGATCGTAAGCCGTACACACAACATAAACACCGTAATAAGCACCATGTTTATGAAAGAGGGCCCGATGACCGGGTCCCGAAAGAATATCTCGGCGAAGTTGTTCAGACCGACAAACTGCGCGGGCGCGCCCACTTCAAATTCGTAGAGTGAACCGGCAAAGGCCCAGAAGAAGGGCGCGTATACAAACACGCCAAGCAGCGCCAGCGGCGCAAGCAGCAGCGCGTAGCAGCTGAGCGCGCCCGTGAGTTTGTAGGAAAGTCCAGACGGCTTTAGCGGGATGTCCTGGTTAATTGACCCCATCAGGCAGTCCTTTCATCTCCGCGCGCAGCGGCGCGCGCGCGTCCCAGGCCTGTTGCAGCTTCTCGTGGTCTACCGGCTTGCGCACCAGCAGATTTTCCGTCGCGGCCCGGATATTGTCTACCTGGAATGCCATGAACCCGTCGAGATCAATGCCGTCGTTCAGGTACAGCTCGAGCATGCGACGCAGAATCTCGTAAAACTTGAGATCAAAGGTAAAGGCCCATTTCGTAGTGGTGTAACGCCGTTGCAGAATCTCTTCGAAGGGTTGCAGCGCGGGCAGCGCTTCAACGCCCACGATGTTGGGCAAAAAACATTCGTATTCGTTGACAATACGTTCATAGTTTTCCGGGACGCACAGGAATTGCAGCAGTTGCATGACCCGGCGCAGGCGCTTGGACGCGGCGATGCGCTCCTCGAAGGGCATGTCTGGGGGCGTGTCTCTGATGGCGGAATTGGTCACCTCGAATTGCGCCGCCGAACCGCCGATAACGCACATGGGCGTGTACGAGGCGAAGGGTGTGGTCTCACGGGTGAATTGAGGCAGATAAAACACGTCCCAGTCAAAATCGAGAGCGCGGTCGGCTTTCAACCGGTACGTCAATACGCATGGCATCCATAACATGGCGCCGCGCTGCGTGACAAATTCGCGCACCAGGTCCGGCGCCGCGATGTTCTGATTACAGTACTGGCGAAATTCGTACATGATCTCGAAAAGCTGGCGATAGCGTTTGTCCTGTTGTGTGAAAAAGCCCTGCTGGAACAGAAAATAAAGTTCCACATCGTCCAGATACCCCTCCAGATACCCTTCGCGCAGCGGGTCCTGGATAAGATCAATGCCGGGCATGAGGCTGTAATACAGCTGATCGAAAAAAAGGTCGTGACACCAGTCGGTCATCATGTCCACATTGACCAGCATCGGGATGACGCTGCGCGGCGTGTCTTCGCCGGGCGGGGTTACGGGCGTGTCTTTGATCGTCTTCAGTATATCCATGAATTCCGCCCAGCTTTCCGGAACATCAATATCCAATTGGCGGAAGATGTCTTTGTTGTAATAGATGCCGGTTTCCACCATGTCGAAACTCAGGCAGTACATCTTGCCGTCCGGCGCTGCCTTGCCGCGGCTGATGGCCTGATACGTGAACATGTCCCACCACTGTTCATAACCCGGCGCATCGGGATCGCCCTGTTCGCGGATAAACGCGTTGGGCGCTTC
>SLFT01000371.1 GCA_007124105.1 Candidatus Hydrogenedentota bacterium
CAACCTTCTACAATAATTATATTGAGCAGACCCTGGGCCTCACTTTCCTGATCTCGCTGTTCCCCATACCGTTGGGACTCATCAAAAATGCGCTCAGTTTTCTGTTGGTTGGCGGCGCTATGGCGCCGATGTGGGTGGGCGCTTCCCAGGCGTATATGCTGCATTCCATCACGATGGTGCTTGAACTGCAAGCGTATATTGTCGCGTGCTTCGCCATTACCGCCTGGCCGCTCCATTTACTGCGGGGGGCGCGCATGGGGCAACTGAAGTCTTATATAAAATCAGGCCTGCTTATGCTCTTCAGCGCGGCCATATTGACCGGCGCAATGCTTGGCATCGCGTCTGTGTATGAAGCGTTCACGTTGATACGCATGTTGGGACCTTAGAACGCAGAAGATATGCAGTAATCAAAAAGAACAACAGTACGGCGGCAATGCCTTGGAGGAAACAACTGTGAATCATCGCGAACGTGTAGCGGCAATTATGGCCTACGAAGCGTATGATCGTATGCCCGTGGTACATTTTGGATACTGGACGGACACCCTCGATAAATGGGTGGCTGAAGGCCATTTGACGGCAGAAGAGATTGACGGCTGGGGCGACGGCAACAGGGTGGATGGACAACTCTGCGAAAAAATTGGCTGGGACTTTGACTGGGCTTCCCATTATACGCCCAATCATTTCCTCATGCCCGCCTTCGAACGCAAAGTGCTCGAAACGCTTCCCGATGGTTCACAAAAAGTCATGAACCAGGACGGCGTCGTTCTGTTGGAGAAGCCCGGCGTTCCATCCATCCCGCCGGAGATTGATCATACCCTCAAGACGCGCGCCGATTGGGAGGAACACTACATCCATCGTCTGCAATGGGATGAATCACGGGTATTGAACGCGCCGGTAATGGTTGACGGGAACGCCGTCCCATTTAACGCGGGCGGCTTGGAATACTTAAAAAAAGACGACCGGGAAGAGCATTACGGCCTGTTTTGCGGCAGCCTGTTCGGTTCCATCCGCAACGTGGTCGGGGTCACCGGCGCGTCTTATATTTACGCGGAAGACCCCGACCTGTTCAAAGAGATCATAGACACAGTGGGCGACCTGGCCTATCGCTGCGTCGCATTTACCCTGGAGCAGGGCGCGCGTTTTGATTTCGGCCATTTCTGGGAAGATATTTGCTTCAAAAACGGGCCACTTGTCATCCCATCCGTGTTTGATGAACTGGTAGGTCCTCATTACAAGCGCATCACCGACCTGCTTGCCGCGCACGGCATCACCATCGTCTCCCTCGACTGCGACGGCTGCATTGACGCGCTCCTGCCGACATGGCTCAACAACGGCGTGAATACCATGTTCCCCATCGAGGTGGGCACCTGGAACGCAAGCATCGCGCCCTGGCGTGAACAATATGGCAAAGAATTGCGCGGCGTGGGGGGGATGAACAAGAACGTATTCGCCCGCGATTTTTCCGCTGTGGACGCTGAAATCGAGCGATTGCGGTCGCTTGTCGCGCTGGGCGGTTATATCCCGTGCCCGGACCACCGGCTCGCGCCGGACGCCGAGTGGGATAATGTGCGCTACTATTGCGATCGTATGCGACAAGTTTTCGCGTAATCTGGGTTGTTTCTGCGCGGTGACGGCGCAGCGCTACGCCTCGAACATGTCTCGCAAACAGCCGGGCGCCTGGGCGATGGTCTCGATGATGGCGTCAGCATCCTGCCATTCTTCGGCAGCGCCAAAGCCATAGGCGGCGGCAATGCCATACCCGCCCCAGGCATGGGCTGCTTCAATGTCGTCGCAGCGGTCGCCGATAACGGCGAATCGCTCCGGCGCTGTTTCGGTCAGGATAAGTCCCACCATTTCCTTTTTACCTGAATAACGTGCATCACGCGCATACACGACCGGAAAGAAATCTCGCAGGGTGTGAGCGTCCAGGAATTCTTGTACGTAGGCTTCCGGACCATTCGAGCAGATGGCCAGCGAATAGGAATCGTTGCGCAGGCGCGCCAACGTTTCACGAGCGCCTGGGTACAATTTCCCTTCCTCGCCGATAAGGCGCAGTTCGAGAGCGTTGGCGGCGGCCACGATCTCCGCGGCCTGTCCCGGCGGGCACTGCCGCGCTATCCACTGCTCATAAGCCGCCACGGATTGACCGAAAAAACTACAGATTGTGTCCCTGTCCGGTTCTGACAAGTCATACGCGGCAAAAGCGCGCTGTACAGCGGGCACGGTTACCCGGTCCGTCTGTAACAAGGTGCCGTCCACATCAAATATCACCAGGCGATTGCCTTTAACCACATTTACACTCCATCTTGGTCGGTAAAAAGACATTCCGCCCCGCGTTTGCACATAACACAGGGCGGAACAAGTTACTGTCTAGCGTGAGGCCTTTTTGAACCAAAATTTTAGACAGATACCAAAAACTTATTTTGGCAGCACGTCAATAATGCTCTGATAGATTTCGTCTGGCGAGGCGTCTGCGCCGGGCACATTCTTGAGAACACCCTGCTTATCGTAATAGGCGATAATCGGTTCAGTGGTTTCGTAATAGGTGGCGAGGCGCGATTTCACAGTTTCAGGCTTATCGTCCTCACGCTGGATCAGCTTGTCAGCGATTTCCGGAGGCGGCGGATTGAATTTCAGGTTGTATACGGCGCCTGTTTCCGGATCGCTCCGACGCGCGGTCAGCCGTTCCACAATCACATCATCGGGTACGGCAATGTTCACAGCCGCTTCAATCTTCTGGCCCAGCTTTGCCAGGAATTCCGTCAACATCTCCGCCTGCGGCAACGAACGGGGGAACCCGTCCAGAATATAGCCATTGGCGCAATCCGGCTCCTGTAATCTGTCCGCCACAATCTCACAGGTCAATTCATCGGGCACCAGCGCGCCGCTGTTCAGATACTCCTGCACTTTCTGGCCCAGTTCCGTGCCCTCGCGCAGATTCTTGCGAAAGATGTCGCCCGTGGAAATATGGGGGATGCCCATCTCCTGCGCCATACGCACCGCTTGTGTGCCCTTGCCCGCGCCCGGAGCGCCCAACAATACAATTTTCAGTCCCATGATAGGTCCCTTTCCTGGTTTTGGTTTTCCCCAATGGAAGTATGAAGGTTGCGCATCGCACCAGCGCGACGCAACCGGAAGTATAGCACACTCGTTGCCGCTTTTTATTGTTTCACGTGTATTATTGCGCTCATCGGGCTATTTCATGCCAGGCAATTCATCCAGCCTAACAGGCGCGCCGTCCCGGCGGATGCTTTCATGGGCGGCCTCCATAAAGGCAAACATTTCGATGGACTCTTCAGGCGCAACCGGCGGCACGCCGGTACGGAAGAATGTAATGATTTCAGCCACCAGGGGGGCATAACTACTGCCGCCTTCCTGATCGGCAACAGCCTTCGTGCCGAACACGGTTACCCGGTTCGGGGCCGCTCCGGTACGCAGCCCGTATAACGTACCAACCCGACCGTTCTCCCAGACGCCCGTGGCCACATGAAAGTCATCGGTAACGGCGCAGGTCACCACTTCACAGCCAGCGCCCATAATGGTGTACAACGCTTCCGTGGGGTGAACGCCGTACCAGAACAGATCGGGATGGGTGGGCTCGAGGTGACAGGGCCCATGGGAAATCGCGCCGCGTACGTCGCCCAGGTCTGCCTCTTTTAACGCCTGCAACCCTTCATAAAACCGATACGCGGAGGAGGTGAACCAGGGCACATCATGTTTTTTGCCCAATTCAGCGATGGCTACGGCATCCTCCAGCGATCCGGCAAGTGGCTTGTCTATGAAAACGCGTAAGCCCGCTTCAAACACCGGCTTGACCTGTTCCAGATGGGGACGTCCATCTACGCTTGTCAGTAAAATGGCGTCCACCATGCCGCAGAGTTCTTCAATCGTATCCACAATCTGCACGCCGAACTCGGTTTCAAGCTGTTCTGTAAATCCGTCCACACGCGAATAACTCATCTCGAGGTCGTCGCTACCGCCTTTGTATGCCGCTACCACGCGACCGCCGGGGACATGTTCCGGATGGTCTGTGTCATGCAGCACACGCGTAAAAGTGATAACATGAGAGGTGTCAAGACCGATCATGCCCAGCTTCAGCGGCTCTTCCTCGGCCACAACGGTCATACTCGTGAGCAACAGCGCCACGCCAAGAAATCCGAGCAACACAATGCGTTTCATCTTTTCAATCCTCCTGTTAGTAGCCGGAATATCCGGCGTTGAAGTAAACCACTTTGCCGAAATTGATTGCGGCTCCAGACTGCTCGCTCTCAATAACGGTAAAAGCGTAATCGTCATTGCGAGCGAAGCGAAGCAATCTGGACTTTTCGCACACGCTCCCAAATATTTGCAAAAGACGGCTCATACGAACTGTATTCCATAACAAAGCCTTTTCGTAACTGTCCAGCAAGGCTCGTTACGAAATTGCATTCTTGTCATTACCCACATCTTTTAGTGGCTGATAATCGAGCAGTGATATGCCTGTACTGTATTCAATACCCCAACGGGGTTGCGTCTTTCTTGGTATGCAACCCCGTTGGGGTAAACCGGAGGGAGTGTCTACTACCCCGGGGTAGCGGAGTACCGCAACCCCGGGCTGCGTTATGTAGCCCCTTCGGGGCATTTCGGAATAATACGTCATATTGTACACTTGCTTCGCCACATTGTAACGATATGATATTTGTGGGCAATGACAGAGCGCAACTTTGGGAACGAGTCTATGCGGACAGTATCCGGCAGATAGAACTCGTATAGATACCCTGGTAGCCAGTTACGCCTTTTCAAGGCATTATACAGCATCAAATGGATTTTATTCACATTAAGAAGAAACGGCGATACCGCCATCCGTCTTGGAGCGATTCAAGCCGGATTCGGGAAGATTGAAGATACCTGTGCTCAGCGTCTGACAGACACCGTCCGCATTCTCATCACTGCGCAGATCGTATTCTTACCGCGAAGCGCGCAACGTTTCAGGAAGTTCCATGGGTTCTTCTTCATTGGTTTCGTTGTCCACAGGCCATTGCGCGCCCATTGCGACCAGGTCGCGTTTTAGTTTTCCGGCCATCTGCGCCAGTCGCTCCGGTTCAGCTGTCGCCAGGTCATTGCTTTCGCCAATGTCCCGGGCAAGGTTATACAGCTCCCAGCGTTTCGGCTGATAGAAATAGATAATTTTCCAGTCGCCCACGCGCATGGCGCTGTGCGGCTCGTAACCCGGCCCCTGGGGGCCCCAAGTATGGGGATAGTGGAAGTAGAGGGGACGGACCGTTTCCTTTTCACACGCCTGAAAGTAACCGCGCAGGTCGCGTCCGTCCAGTGGATGCGTTTCCGGAATGGCGTCGAGCGCGCCGCCCGCGCCCAGGATGGTTGGAAACAGGTCTTCCGAAATCAACGGTTGTTCGGAAATTGCCCCCGCCTCGATTGGCAACCGCTTCTGCGCGGGATTGTCCGCCGCCGGTTCAGCCCACGCCGCGATAAAGGGTACGCGCGTACCCCCTTCGTATGCGGAACCCTTGCCCGCGCGCAGGGGCTTGTTATGGGTGTTCAGCCCCGTGCCATAGGGCGTTTCGCCGCGACTATGCGCGCTGAGTCCGCCGTTATCGGAGGCAAAAATAACAAGGGTGGATTCCGCCACGCCCAGCGCTTCCACCTTTTGCAGCAGCGCGCCAAGACTGGCGTCCATCCCTTCCACCATCGAAGCGTACTCCGCTTCAACAGGCGGTATGGCAATATCCGTTCCCGGGTAATTTTGGCCCACGTATTTTTTGTGGAACCGGTTATGCGGCTGAATGGGCGTATGCACAGTGTAATGAGACATGTACAGGTAGAAGGGCCTGTCCAGGGCCACGGCCTGTTCGAGCGCCTTTTCCGCTTCCAGCGTAAGCGCGTCGGTAAGGTCAATATCCTGTCCGTGATAGTGTTCGAGACCCGGCACGCCCCAGGGCGCTGTATGGCCGCCTTTTTCCTTATTGCCGAAATTTTGCAGGCCATGATAGGAACCCGGCGCGCCCGCCGCGTGTCCCGCGATATTGACATCAAAGCCCAGACGGCGCGGGTCTTCTCCGGGTGTGCCGCGCGCGCCCCAATGGGCCTTGCCGCAATGGATGGTGAAATATCCTGCGTCGCGCAGCAGCCGCGCCAACGACACATCGTCCGGCTGCATGCCCTGCTTTTTCCAGTCCCGGGGCGCCCAGCCCCGCGAGGTGTCTTCGTCCGGGTTCAGCGTCCAGTTTGTCACGTGATGACGCGCGGGACTCCACCCCGTCATAATCGAGGTGCGGGTCGGGCTGCATACCGCATGGGCGTACGCGTTTGTGAAGCGGACGCCCTGACGGGCCAGACGTTCCATGTTCGGAGTGCGATAGTGCCGGTTGAAAAGGGTTTCTTCGCGCCAAAAAGGCACAGACGTGTCCTGCCAGCCCATATCGTCCACCAGAAACAGAATGATATTCGGACGGGACGCTGCTTGCGCTGATGCTGCCAAAGGGCGGGGCAAAAGGCCCAGACCAGCGCCCAGCGCGGAGGCCGCCAGAAAAGCGCGGCGATTCATCGCCTTATTGTTGTTCATGGGTACTCGCCTCACGCACCACAACGTGGTCTTTTTCAATAGTCCTGCGAAACTGCTCGGGAATCTGGTTCCAGACAAAGAGGTCAACGCGAAAAGGAAGATTGCTTTCCTCGAAGGCTTCGCGCAACGCGGAAACAGCGGGTTGTTCTTCGGGTGCGGCAAAGACTGCCAGGTCCAAGTCGGAATCAGGCCGGGACGTTCCCTTTACACGCGACCCATAGGCCCACACCCGCACGCCGGGAAGATATCGGTCCAGCAAATCGTCAAGCGTTTGCGTCTGCTCGGACGTAATGTCAACAACGTCGCTCATTTCACGGCTTTCCCCGTAAGCGTCTGGTAAAGCATGGTTGCGTCGTGAATGAAAGCGTTCATGAGCTCGAGACAATCCTCTGTCTTATCGCCGCTGTAGTCGTGCGATGTATCTATGCGTGCGTCGGCGTAACGCAGCCATTCTTCGATGTTGTCTTGCAGCAGTTTATTTTCCGCCGCCAACCGGAACACGGGCTTGGGACTGTTTGGAACTTCCGGCAGCCCCAGTTCTTCTACCAGATAGCGTTTGAGGTGCTTCCAAAGCATATCGTAGCAGATTTCAAAACGCTGGATGACGGATTCGGCAATGGCTTCCCTGTCCAATACGCTGAGGTCTTCGCGTTCGTCCAGATGCTGATAGTTCTCGAACTGGAGGCCAAGATGCTTGAGCGATTTTTCAAGTTTATCATAGACTATCATGAATAGTTTTCCTTTCCGGGCAGAATCCTGTTTAGCGCCTCGGTGACGGCATTGTTTTAACCCGTCCATCGCACTAGGTTTCGCTGTGAGCCTGCAAACGCTGCGCTAGTCGCCGGCTGGCCAGCGCATTGGGGCCCGTCGAAGTCGGCGGGCAGCCAACGCGCCCGAGACATCGTAGGAGGCGCAACCCCGCCCTGACGGGGTGAAATAGGCGGATTAGACTTCGCCGCCGGTAATATGTTCTAGCTTGACGCCGGTAAGGTCGGCCCATGCGCGAACACTGTGGAGGTGTTTTCCATAAGTAAGGATTTTGTGGTGCCCACGAATCTGGCGGACATCCGGGACATCGTCCATTTCCATTACAAAGGAGGTGCGGCAGCCGCCTGTGCCGTCGTCCGGATGGGTATCCACATTCCAGAGAATGGACCCTGTGGCAATCATGAGCGTGTCCGGCGATAAGAACCGCCACAGCGTTGCCGGCTGCTCCTTCTTGAACAGCACTTGCGGCACAGCGCCAAAACCGGCTTCGTGGTGGCTGCGCAGGATGTACGGTTCTGGCGCCTGGTTCAGCCCGGCCATGCGCGTGGGCGCCGTACAATGCCCGCCCGCGTATAGGTTGCGCGTGGTGTCGTGGATGGGATTGTGCAGGAAGCCGGGCATGTCCAGCAGGTACCGGCTCAGGAGTTGGGTCAGTCCCGGGAAAACGTCCGCTTCGCACACGCCCACGCTGCCTTCGTCGAGCAGCTGCATAAAGGCCAGGCAGGGTGGAATAATCTCTTTGTGGGTCACCGGCTGGAAACAATTGATTGCCACGCCGTGACAATTCTTCTCTTCAAGGAGACGTCTGATGGCCACATACGCCCGCGCGGCGGCAAACACCTCCTCTTCGGAAGGCTCCAATCTATCCTTGGCGTTTTCCAGGTAAAGGCGCGCAATTTCCCGCACTTCCCGCGCGCCATCCGTGGTCGCCTCGATGCGCTTGTAGTGTTCCATGGGGATGGAGCATACGACTGTTCCCAGCGGTTCCAGCCTTTGCTCGCTTTCCTGGTCGCCGGTAACAACCGCCAACCGGGTATGCGCCATCTGCCAACGCGCTTTCAACATACGCACAGCGGTGGCAAGCCAGCTGATATCCGCGCTGGCAGCAAGGAAACAATTGGGCGCTGACCGGAAAGGGTCGTAATCGCCGGGATGATGATGCAAGGTGCCGTGGGGCACAAAACCGATCAACGGCAGCTTCGACTGGTCGCCGCGCTGCTCGAGGAAACGATAAAACCCTTGAACGCCATACGTTTGGGCCTCCATATTGATGAGGATAACGCCGTCCGCCTGGTCCGATAACGCCTGCGCAAGAAACGCGTCCATTGCCCCATCATTGCCC
>SLFT01000054.1 GCA_007124105.1 Candidatus Hydrogenedentota bacterium
CCGTAGAGGTGAACCACGATAATGGCGCGTGTTTTCGGTGTGATGGCGGCCTCGACAGCGTCCAAATCCAGATTCCATGTATCCGGCTCAATATCCACCAGGACGGGTACAGCGTTCACGTCCACACATGCAGCGGCTGTGGCCTGCCAAGTCATGACGGGAACAATTACTTCGTCGTAAGCGCCGATACCCAGCGCTTCAAGCGCCAGTTGGATACCCACGGTGCCGTTGGCGCAACACAAGCCGTATTTCGCGCCTTGGTATGCGGCAAACTTCTCTGCGAATTCCCATTCAACCGGCCCATCATAGGACCACCGGTTTGTTTTTGTGATCTTGGCGACCAGTTGTGCGTCCGCTGCGTCGCTGATAGGCCAACTGGCCCATTTCTTTGTTTTTCCGCATACCGCTCTACCGCCGTTAAGTGCTAACTTGGCCATTTTCATTGCTCCTTCGTTGCTTGCGCCGGTCCGTGTCGGCGCAGTGGATAAAAATTGTCTGACATACAACTGGTGTGCATCCGTGATATAGCATGGCCGTAAATCTTTTGTGCGAAAGGGAAACGGACTTGTTGATACCAAGGATGCGCTACGCCATAGTATAGCCCTTTTGTGGCGCACTTCGCAAAGAAGGCATCCCCTGTTTTTTCATGAATGGCAACGCTTGACTCGTATACGCCGCGAATTGTCGGTGGGGTGGAAAGGTTGTATTGACAAGTACACCAGGCCTCTGTGCATGTGTCGGATGCCCAGACCATGGCGATTATTTCACAAGGCGGCAGCAATGTTGTATAATACGCATACGCGACGCAAGTCCTGTCGCATTATATTTGTTGGATTTAGAAACATTTCGGTACTACAACGGGAGTGATTTAATACGATGAGAAAAACGCATAGTTATGGCGCTATATTACTATTAAGTATATTTTTTGCCGGGGCGCTGTGGAGCGCTGCCGCGCACTCGGAAGCGCAGGAACGACTGCCGTGGACATTGCGTGAACATTACACGTTTGGGGGCGAGTTATTGCGCATGGATTACGCCAAGGACAATGCTGAATGGCGGGTCAAGCTGTATGAAATAGATAGCGAACAGGCGCGGATGCATCCCGATGTAATAGTCCGTGATGTTGGCTTTACCATCGAATTGGGCGACGGGCGCATCATCACAAACGACATGCTTGGCGATGGGGGGGAGACGTTTTTCGAGCGCGAGTCATTTACCTCGGAATTTTTTGGAGAAGGGACAAAATTTTCCGTGAGATTTATGCCGTATGACGGCCTTGCCGTGGAGCACAAAATCTCACGATTCAGGGGCTGGAATTTTCTTCTCATTAGCGTTGCAGTAACCAATATCAGTGACGCGCCGATTACCGTGACGCGTATACGGCCGGCCATTTTTGCGTCAGGCGCCATCTCCGGATTGAGCGCCAATGCGCAGGTACACACCCGCAATATGGTATTTCGCGGCGGTTACCCTGTCTTTACGCGTGATGGCGCGGCCGCCACCATGCGAATGCATGATCCCGAGCGGAATGTGAGTATGGCCCTTGGCATATTGCCTTCGGGCATGGCGGAAAGTGTAGTTGACATTCAAGGCGGCGCGGGCGCCTGGCAAGGGCGCATTGAAACGTCTTTTGCTCCGGGCGCCGTTGTCGCCTCGGGGGCTACACTGGAATCTGATCCCATCTGGTTCTGTATGGATATGTCGCAGGTAATTGCTGACGCGCAGTATGCCTGGCTATTGCGGTATTACTGTCGCGGTGAATCTCAGCGCAACGCGCCGCGCGCCTGGGTAACCATTCCCGATACAGCGGGATTATCGGTTTTGCTTCAGGAGGCGGAACGAGCGCGTTCGATGGGCATCACGCACGCGCTTATCCCTGGCAATTGGGAGGGGCGTCCTGGAACGTTTGAGGGCGGCCCGCCCCAGTACCCGCGTAATATTGGCGGCGCCGCGCGCTCGTTGCGCGATGCGGGCGTTACCCCTGGTATAACAATAGACCCGCTGCTGGCGGATAGCAGTTCCGGTGATTGGCGCGCGCAGAGTGCCGATGGCCGCAACTGGACAAACCTGAGCGCGGAAGCGGGGCGCGCCTTTGCGCGGGATCGGATTCGCGGCCTGATCTCCGATGGATTCGGCCTCATCGCGATAGAAAAGTCTCATATTCCTGATGAGGTGTTGCAGGCCTTTAACATGACCCGCGGCCAGGCCGATACGCTGGCGTTTGACGTGGCTAATGACGCCGTAGCGGGCGCGAATGTCGCCGTGCTCCCCACATCGGAGGCGCACCTTTCACTTGCGCGCGATGAATGGCTTGCGGCCGCCGGGGCTGTAGCGCGCCTGGGTGAATATGATATCGGTACGGCGGCGGTACAACTGCGAATCGGCGGGGACGCATCCCTTGACGCGGAAACAACCCTTGCGATGCGGTTTTGGCGTGGGCCAATAGAATTTGTTGGCGCGCCGCCGCGTTCTCTGCAATCGGAAATGGGCGTCTTATTGGGCGGACGTCCGCTGGTTGCGCGACCGCAGGACACCGAGCGTAAGAGTCCTCTCACATGGCTTTTGCGCAGCAGCAATACGTCCATCGGCTATATTGGCGCTAGTGTTCTGTCCTTTTCCGGCGCTGCGCCCTGGCAAATAAGCGGCGCAGAGACGTTTGGGGGTGAGGCGGCGCCCACGCTGCTGTGGCGTCCGGAACAGGATAAGCCAATCGAAGTGACAGACGGCGTTATCAGTGCGGCTCCGCGCTTTTCAACGCATGGGCTGCTTGGCGACGCCGCACAGCCGCTTTTCGCCGGCACCACCGAAGAAATAACGTTGGGACTCGACCGGTTGCGTCGGCTGGATTGGGACGCCGCGCGTGGTACGCTCACGGGACAAATCGAAGCGGCGCCAGGCGTTTCATCCGCCTTTTTTCTGATGCCTTCTCACCTGACGCTTCGCGCGGCGCGTGTTGGCTCCCGTCAGGTGCGGCCGGTAGTCGAGGGGCGCTGGATTCTGTTGCCGCTGGATGCATCGGGCGGCGCATTTGAATTGGAGTTTGCGGCGCGATAAACATTGAGGACATCCGGACGGACAGTTCAATGCGCGCATAAAAAAACAGGACGGGCAATGGCCTACACGAAAATTGGCAAACACACGGTAAATGCTGTACGGTTCGTGGAGATTGTGCAGGTGTTTGTCCGACACGGTTTCGCCGATCTGGTACAGCGCGCTGGATTGCACAAAGGATTTCCCGGCAAACTGCTGCGTGGCATGCGGATTATGCGTACGCCCGCGGGCGAACCGGCTACTTTCGGCAGCCGGTTGCAAGCGGCGCTAACTGAATTGGGACCTACCTTTATCAAACTGGGGCAGGTTCTGAGTACGCGTCCAGACCTTGTAGGCCATCGCATAGCGAAAGAACTGACTGGGCTGCAAGACAAAGTTGCGCCCGTGTCTTTTGACGCCATACGGCCTGTTATCGAGGGTGAGTTGGGCGCGCCGCTTGAAAGGCTGTTTTCCTCTATTGAGCATACGCCTGTTGCGTCCGCCTCGTTAAGCCAGGTATACCGAGCTACACTGCCCAGCGGCGAGATTGTCGCGGTGAAGGTACAGCGCCCGGACATTGAAAGCGTCATAGAGTCCGATATCAGTCTGATGGATACCGTAGCTGAGTGGATAACGGACCATTTAGACGAACAGCGCATGCTTGATCCATCGGGCATCGTCGAGGAATTCGCGCGTTCCATTAGACGTGAATTGGATTTCGAGATCGAAGCGCGCATCGCCCAACAGTTTGCCGCGAACTTTGAGGACGACCCCCATGTCGTTATCCCGAAACCGTTTCATAGTCATTGCGCGCGTCATGTATTGACCCTGGAATGGATTGATGGCGTTCCCGTTGACGAACTGGATGTTTATGGGGAACGCAATTCAGAGCCGGAAGAAGTGGCGCGCATCGGCTGCCAGGCCCTGTGTAAGATGGTATTCGAGCATTATCTATTTCACGCCGACCCGCATCCGGGCAATATCTTTCTTCTCAGGGACAACCGGCTGGCCTTCCTTGATCTGGGCATGTCCGGGCATCTTGAGCCGGCGGATGTGCAGGCCTTGTCTGATTTGTTTCTCTCCGTTTTTAACACGGATTCAGAAGCGTGCCTTGAAGCGGTGTTGCGGTTGAGCGCAAACGATGAGCCTGAGAACCGCACGCTGCTGGCGCACGAAATCGCGGAATACGTCGCTTTCGAGGCGCGCGTGATTATTGGCGGCGGACAAATTGCGCGGGGTATTGAACTTGCCGTGCAAATCATGCGGCGCCATAACCTGGAACTGGCGCCTCGGTTTTCTTTGCTCCTGAAGGCCCTTGCCACAATCGAGATTGTGGGCCGAGAACTTGATCCCAAAATGGACATGACCTCTGTTATTCAGCCTTACATAGAAGACCTGATGAGGAGTCGGTATTAGACGATGAATATAGTGAAGGAAATGAAGATACACGCGAACGGATATTTGCGGCTGAGCCGACAGGCGCCTTCAGATGTGGCACATCTGCTGCGACAATTGCGTTCGGGAAAAATGAAGGTGCATGTTCACCACGAGCACCTCGACAAGATGGCGGCCACCATAGACAACGCCAGTAAACGCAATGCCGTGGCAGTAGTTATCGCCGCGCTGATTGTCGGTTCGAGCCTGCTTATCAGTACCGACACGGCACTGGCAAGGCTTGGCGTTTTTGGTTATATTACCGCTGGCGTCCTGGGCGTTATCCTGATCATATCAATTCTATGGGGAAGGGACCAGTAACACCAGCACAGTCCAGTAAAGCGAAAAGTAAAAAAAATCCGGCTACGTTTGAACGTCAGCCGGATTTTTTGTTACACGGTTTCTTTTTTTTGCCAGAAAAAAAAGGGGGAGATGTCGGGAGGGGGGGCCCGACATCTCCGGTGAGGTGTTTTGGCTCTGAGGGGGAACAGAGCGTTGCAGAGGAAAAAAAGGAAAAAGGTGGAGATGCCGAGAGGGGGCGGCCCGGCATCTCCGGTGAGGTGCGTTTGCTCTAATGGGCGTCAGAGCATCGCAGAGACCTGTGTGTTACGTTCTTGAAACAAAACTCAGTCGAGGATGTACGGCCACGGATGGCCGACAAAACAACGAACCATTAACCCGGAACCAAAAATTGTCATCCCAAGATAACCGGGGTGTTCCTCTAGTCCTTTACCCTCATGATTCAATTATCAACTAAGCGGTCAGCAATAGACGTCACTTACTAATACAAAGCGTCACGCAACCTGTTACACGAGTTCGATAACATCAATGCTTCTCAACACACCACCATCATCATCATCATCATCACCACCACTATTTCGTAAAGGCTGCCTGCAATCTATACCTATTATATACGAAATGAACCGGAATTGCAACATGTCAATACTTGGTTTAAGAGAGATACGAGATATAAGCGACATTCGCTGACTTGAGTATTTGTATACAACTATGGAATCTGCCTTCAGTGAGATTAGTGTTTGGCAACATATTGGTACTAAATGAAATAGTCTGGCGACCGTGTGCGCTGCTGGTTGCAGACATGTTGAACGTTCATGTCGTTGTGTCTGGACACGATATGAATGATTGCCTTTCAATGCGTTTCCCAGTCGCAAAAAAAGGGTTTGAAGTAGTAGGTTTACGTTCGCTGCGGCGCATTCGTATGTGATCTGGATCACAAACACGCCCGCTCCGGCTAGCTGGTACATGCGGGGTATGCGTATTGTCGTTGATGAATAAGCATTTTACATGCTGTGCATGGCAATTCTCGAACAGGGCTGGTAGACAGGGAACGATGAGCCCATATCGTCAAGACGCTCAGATACGAATTGCATTGTTCAGATACGCAGAGCTTGGATAAAAGGCCGAACAGGAATTTACGAGGAGTCAATACCTGTTGCGCGTCGCACCGTGCGAACGCCGTTTTGACTGGGCTTGTCGGAATATCGTGGAACATTACGGGTGCAGCGAAGGGGGGCCTGCTTTCCCAGCGCGTTTTTCATAGTGCCCTTTTCCGTTTCGCACATACTTGGTGAAGCCGTGGCGTTCAATATTTTCGTCGCTTGTAATTTCTTTAGCCTTGCGTTCGTTGCCCCATCCTGCGATATGGGGCGCGGAAAATACCCGTCGAATCTTTTGTCCTGTTTCGGGGTGTATTGTCATGGGCGGCTCGTTCATACCGTGGATAATATCCACGCATTCCCCTTCTGAGCCATCTTCGTTAACGAGTTGATAAGTATAAACTGGCATAATACGGTTCCCATTGCGTTAGACACTTCTGACGGTACGCTATTTAGCGAGTCCATGCACTTTTTCATATTCGGTTATTTTATCTTCATGGCGCAAGGTTAATCCGATCTGGTCCCAGCCATTTAAGAGACGCTGTTTTAAGAACGGCTGTATGTCAAAATTGATGACAGCGCCGTCCGGCTTTACAATCACCTGTTCATCGAGTTTGATGGTCAACGCATAGCCATCGGCGTTTCGCACTTCGTCGAAAAGTTCGTTAATCGTTGTCTGGGGCAGTCTGACCGGCAACATGCCGTTGTTGAAACAATTATTATGGAAGATATCGGCAAAGGAGGGGGCCAGAATACATCTGAACCCGTAGTCGGACAATGCCCACGGGGCGTGTTCACGGGAGGAGCCGCAACCGAAGTTATCGCCTGTCAACAGAATGCTGGCATTGTTGTAGCGTTCCTGGTTGGGCTCGAAATCGGGGTTTGGCGTCTTGCCGTCGTCGAGATACCGCCAGTCATAAAACAAGACATCCTCATATCCGGTACGTTCGATGCGTTTCAGGAACTGTTTGGGAATAATCTGGTCGGTATCTACATTTCTGGCTTCCAGAGGCGCCACAATGCCTGTATGCTCCGTAAATGGTTTCATTGGTTGCCTTCATCCTTATGCGTTTGCCGCGCACAGCGCGGCGGCAGTTTTGAATATGCTTTCTTCTGATTTAACTGGGGTTGTAATTCCAGTGACGAATATCGGTGAAATGCCCTTTCACGGCGGCCGCGGCGGCCATGGCTGGACTCACCAAGTGCGTACGCCCGCCCTTTCCCTGTCTGCCCTCAAAATTGCGATTGGATGTAGCGGCGCACCGGTCGCCAGGATTGAGACGGTCGTCATTCATGGCCAGACACATGGAGCACCCCGCTTCGCGCCACTCGAAGCCGGCGGCGACAAATATTTTGTCCAGGCCTTCAGTTTCCGCCTGTTGCTTGACCTGATGAGAACCGGGCACCAGCAATGCCTGTTGTATGTTTGGCGCAATAGTATAGCCGTGCAGTACCTTCGCCGCTTCGCGCAAATCTTCTATCCTTCCGTTTGTGCATGAGCCGATGAATACCTTGTCAATGGAAATGGTTGTTATGGGGGCGCCTGGTTCGAGCGCCATGTAATGCAATGCCTTTTCACAGGCAAGTCGTTTGCCGGCATCTTTGATTTCGTCTGGAATGGGGACGCAATCGCTTATGCCTGCGACCATCTCCGGGCTGGTGCCCCAGGTAACTTGTGGCTCAATAGCGTTCGCGTCAAATTCGATTATAGTGTCGTAACTGCATTCCGGATCGGACGCCCATTGGCGCCAGTCCTGTTTGAGCGCGTCAAAGGGTTTGTCCGTTGGCAGATATGGCCTGTCGGCGAGGTAGGCAAAAGTGGTTTCGTCAGGCGAGATTATTCCTGCGCGCGCGCCCGCTTCAATGGTCATGTTGCATAAGGTCATGCGCGCTTCCATGCTCATGTTGCGAATAACGGCGCCGGTATACTCGATAACATACCCGGTGCCGCCGGAAGTGCCGATTGTCCCTATTACGGCCAGTACAATATCCTTGGCTGTTACGCCCGGCGGCAGTTTTCCGTTTATGCGTACTTCCATGGTTTTTGATGGTTTCTGGAGCAGCGTCTGCGTGGCGAGTACATGCTCGACCTCGCTGGTGCCAATGCCGTGGGCCAAGGCGCCAAAAGCGCCGTGTGTGGAAGTGTGCGAGTCGCCGCACACGATGGTCATCCCCGGCAGCGTCAAGCCAAGCTCCGGACCGACAACATGCACAATGCCGTTGCGCGGGTCCCGCATATCAAAACAGGTAATGCCGAATTCCGCGCAATTTGCTGCGAGCGTTTCTACCTGCGCGCGGCTAAGCGGGTCTGCAATAGGTCCTGTACGTTCAGTGGTGGGGATATTATGGTCCATGGTGGCGAACGTCAATTCCGGCCGACGCGCGCGCCTGTTTGCCAACCGCAATCCCTCAAATGCCTGTGGCGACGTCACTTCATGAACGTAGTGACGATCAATGTAAAGAATGGGCTCCTGCCCTTCCGGTTCAGCTACCAGATGGGCCTCCCAAATCTTTTGATAAATGTTTCTGGCCATAAGGCAGTCCTTTCATGTTGTTTTAGCCGCCTGGGTTCGGGCATTGATGAAGGCGAGGAATGATGCGAGCGCCGTCCACGACGCCACTGCTGTGGATCATACCGGTAGAGGATTGCGCGGGTCAATATGATGTACAATGACAGTGCCCAGGTCATCGCATCGTTTCTGAGTTTTCTGTATCGTGGCTGTGCGCCGTACGAATCCGTATCGGTGAATTAGATGCTCCGGCGGTTGGTTTGTTTGCTGCTTCTGAGGGCTGAAGCATAA
>SLFT01000169.1 GCA_007124105.1 Candidatus Hydrogenedentota bacterium
CCATCGCCCGCGCTTTCTCGGGGTCGCTGAGCAGCGCGACGGCATGCGAGGCCATGGTCTCAATATCCCCCACCTCACATAGATAGCCTGTTTTATCATGTTGCACCACTTCGGTGACGCCGCCGCTGGCCGTAACAATAACGGGCACTTCGCAGGCCATGGCTTCCAATGGAACAAGCCCGAAGCTTTCATGCTCGCTGGGCTGGATAATCAGATCGGCGCTAGGTAAAATGTCTTCAATATCCTCGTAGTTGCCAAGATAAAGGATGCTGTCGGTGATGCCCAGTTGCTTCGCTACGCCTACCGCCGCAAGACGTTCAGGCCCATCCCCCACCATTACCAGACGGGCGGGCAATGCCTCTGTGATCCGCTTGAACACGCGCACTACGTCCGTCACCCGTTTTACGGGCCTGAAATTGGAGATATGCATCACAATTTTTTCGTCAGGCTTCGCGAGGGCTGCGCGGTTGCCTTCACGGGGTCTGAACTTGTCGCCGTCGAGAAAATTGTAAATGGTGCGCACAGGCCTGGACAGGTCAAATTCACGACAGGTCTCCCGATTCAGCCAGTCGGATACAGCCGTAACCGCACAGCTGTTCTCCATGGCGTAGCGGGTGGTTCTGTAAAAGGATGGATGCCCGCCCACCAGCGTGATGTCGGTGCCATGCAGCGTAGTCACCAGACAAAACCGTTTTTCCGGCGGCAGCATATCCCGCGCGAGTAATGCCGCCACTGCGTTGGGAACAGCGTAATGGGCATGAATAATATCAAGGCTGAATTCTTCGGCGATCTCGCTTATTTTACTGGCCAGGGCAAGCGAATAAGGCGGCACCTTAAACAGCGGATAGTTGATGACGTCCACATAATGGGAAAATACATTCTGCTCGAACTGACGTAAACGAAACGGCGCTTCCATGGAAATGATATGGATTTCATGGTCGCGCTTCGCCAGCGCAAGCCCGAGCTCCGTGGCAAGAATTCCACTGCCGCCGGCAGTAGCCTGACATACAATGCCTATCTTCATAAACAAACCTTCCTGGGAGATTTTATCAAAAAAAACGCGCACCGCCTATTCTACATTTATAGACAAGAAAACAAGAAATATCATTCCCTCACGCCAACGAGAACCCTGTGGATAACATATTGCGCCCGAAAACGGCGCTATGTGCTGGGCTTTTTCTGACTCGCGCCGTTTAACGCCTTGCCGATATGGACAGCGTCAAATCCAAGTTTGCCGCGCATGGCGTCCACCGTTTCAAAAAGGCGTTCCCACTTATCGTTGTGTTCACGCTCAAACAGTCGCATTTGATGCTGGTTCCAGGACAAGGCAGACAAGTTTACGCCCACAAGCCGCACGCGGGCGCGTCGCGCCTTCGCCTTTGGAAACAGCTCATGAAGCGCAGCCATGATATCCGTATCAAGGGCGGTCGGATCGGCAAGGGTCTTTGCGAAGGACTTGGTCTGAAAATCGCTATACCGCGTTTTGAGGGTAATCCGCTTTGCTTCCAAACCATCCATGCGCAGTGTATGCGCGCAGTGTTCGGCCAACCGGAACACCACCGGCTCGATAACGCGCCAGTCGGCCAGGTCCGCCTTGAAGGTGGTCTCACGACTCACCGACTTCGGCGGGCCATGGGCGGCCACGGTGTCGCTGCCCACACCGACCGCAGCGCGCAGTAATGACTCGGCGGCTTGTTCGCCAACCACGCGCTCCAATCTTGGCGCGGGAACAGCCGCCAATTGTTTCACAGTCATAATGCCCAGGTTTTCAAGGGCTTCACGGGTATGCGGTCCCACGCCGGGCAGTTTGCCCACAGGTAGAGGCGCGAGAAAGGCCCGCTCGTCTCCGTACGCGATTGACAAAAAGCCGTCCGGCTTGCATTCATTGGCCGCCACCTTGGCAACCATCTTGTTCGAGGCAATACCAATGGTGCAGGTAATATGTTCCTGCTCGACGATGGCGTCCTTGATGTACTTCGCCAGGGTCGCCTCGCCGCCATAGAGATGGATGGAACCGGTAATGTCCAGGTTGGCCTCGTCAATGGAGGCCATCTGGATGATGGGCGTGGTCGTTTCAAGGATGACCTGGATGCGTCGCGACGTTTCTCCGTATACGCCGTGGCTGCACCGCATGAATATGCCGTGGGGACACAATTTTCTGGCGCGTGCGATGGGCATGGCCGAATGGATGCCGTAGCGACGCGCCTCGTAGGAGGCGCTGGATACAACGCTGCGCGCGTCATCGGCATTCCCGCCCACGATGAGCGGCTTGCCGCGCAATGCTGGATTGCGCGCCGCTTCCACTGACGCGAAGAACGCGTCCATATCAATATGTAAGATTCGTTTCGGCATCGGCGTCCTGCCATTCAGTTGACCCTGTCAATAATGGTATAGTATCAAACGAGTGGAACGCGTCAGAAATGAAGCGGCTTTTTAACGTGCCGCCCCAACTGAAACGTTCCGCTGACGCGCCGCCTTTGCAGCGTTGACAGACAGATTGCGCGTTATATACACAGCAACGCCAACGCGGCACACCACGAGACAGGGTTTACACAGGAACAGATTTCATGAATTTATTAGAGATGCGCGACATCACAAAACAGTATCCCGGCGTAACAGCGCTGGACCGCGTTTCTTTCGACCTGCGCCCGGGAGAAACCCATTGCCTTGTTGGCGAAAATGGCGCGGGCAAATCCACGCTGATGAAAGTATTAGCGGGGGCCATAACAAAAGACGCGGGCATGATTCTCATCAATGGCGATGCGGTAAACTACGACACGCCGCAACAGGCGTCGCGTCTGGGCATCAGCATGATCCATCAGGAGTTCAATCTCGCACCGCAGATGAGCGTTGCGGAAAATATTTTTCTGGGACGGGCGCCGACACGACGGGGCATCATCCACTGGGGGCATTTGTACCAGAAGTCGCGCGACGCGCTGGCCATGCTCGACGCCGCCATTGATCCCCGGCGCATGGTCTCCACACTCAGCGTGGCGCAACAACAGGTGGTCGAGATTGCGAAGGCCCTGTCTGTCAACGCGCGCATCCTCGTGATGGACGAACCTTCCGCTACCTTGACTGATCATGAACTTACCGCGCTGTTTGCGATTGTAAAACGACTCGAAAGCCAGGGGATGGGCATTATCTATATCTCCCATCGCCTGGAGGAAATCTTCAAGATCGGGCGGCGCGTAACGGTCATGCGCGACGGCGCGAAAATCGCCACGCGCGACGTGTGCGACGTGAACCGCGACGAAATCATCCGCATGATGGTGGGCCGTGAATTGAAAGATGAATTTCCGCAACGCGACGCAGCGCTGGGCGCGGAGCGGCTTCATGTCGAGGGCCTGTCACGGCGCAATATCTTTTCGGACGTATCCTTTTCTGTGCGGGCCGGCGAGATTGTGGGCCTCACCGGGCTGGTGGGGTCGGGACGCACCGAAGTGGCCCGGGCCGTGTTCGGCGCCGATCCGGCGGATTCCGGCGCTATCCATCTGGACGGCGCGCCTGTGCGCATCCGCGCGCCGAAACAGGCCATTGCGCACGGTATCGGATTTCTTACCGAAGACCGTAAAGGACAGGGGCTGGTGTTGGGTATGAGCGTCAGCGAAAATATTTTGATGGCTGACATGAAAGCCGCTCTGTTCGGACCATTCCTCAACCCAGCGCGAGAACGACAAATCGCGGCCGGTATGGTGCGCAACCTTCAGATTAAGACGCCAGGCGTGAAACAGATAGTGCATAACCTCAGTGGAGGTACGCAACAGAAGGTAGTGCTTGCGAAATGGTTGCTGACCCAGTCAAAAGTGCTCATCTTTGATGAGCCCACACGCGGCGTTGACGTGGGCGCAAAGGTTGAAATTTATCGGCTTATGAACACAGTAGCCGCCAACGGCGTCGCCATACTCATGATAACAAGCGAATTGCCCGAAGCGCTGGGCATGTGTGACCGGCTAATTGTCATGCGTGAAGGACGCATCACCGGCGAACTGAGCCGCAAGGATGCCGACCAGGAAAAGATCATGCATCTGGCAACACTCGAAATTCACCGTGATGAATCGCTGTCGGAATACAGCCAACACAACGACGCACTCCACATCTCCTGATGTACGAATAAACAATATATACAGGCCAGACCCGCACCCCGCTAATGAAATGACGTATCACAGGACAGCTTCAGTCGGCGCATAACAGGCGTTAGAAAAAAGGCGCTTTCCCCCGCATCCTTTTGCGCGGAGATATCGGCGCGCGCCTCATCCCAGGACCTGCCAATGGCCGCCCCGGGCTGGCCCCACGCGACGAAGCCGATTCTCACGCTTGAGCTTCGCCGTACTCTTTTCTATTGCTCGTGTAGTAATACCGAGTTTACGGGCAAGTTCCGGGATAGTCATCTCAGGATTTCGTAACAGCAACTCAACAAGCCGCTTGTCGGTTTTCCCCGAACTTTTCCCCGAACTTTTCCCCGAACTTTTTCCCGTAGTTTTCTGCACCCGATGTTGCGATTCATCCTCCGGCGCGTTTTTATGGGATGGCCGGGTAAAGGAGATGATAAACGTATTCGCCACTTCTTTGAACAAAGCGTCTGGTTCGTTGTCAAGGATAAGCGGGATACCCCGCCCCCAGGCCTCGACAAGGTGGACGCGTCGCAATAATTCGGCAATGAGCGGATTGCGTCTCTTGGAAATGTTGCCCTTTTGCAGGTCATCAATGGTCAGCCCCCCGTAAAGCGCGCCAGGACTGCGGATTTCAACGCGGTCGGTAAAAACGGCAATTCGCACCTCGTCAGGATCATGGTAATCGCGATGACAAAATGCGTTGATGACCGCCTCTCGAATGGCGTCCATTGATATTTCCGGAACATCCACCCGCACCAGGCCATCAAGTCGCATGCCTATATGTATATTTTTGAGTATATACTTCTGGGCCTCTTCGATTAGTGTCAGCATATCGCCCTCAAAATCATGACGGTCTATAATGGTTGCGCTGCTTGAACCCGCGAAAACAGCACAACGCAAGGTAAGCGGCGGCTCTTTGGCAAAGAAAAGGAGCGCGGCGTTCACGGGAACATCCTGTTTTATAAGCCCCAGTTTATCAAGCGCGTTCACGGTATTGTCCCACTTCAGACCCGCTCGCTTCAGGAACTGTTGCAACCGCCGCGCGGCAATATCCTTTATGGAGGCCTCGCTTGGAGCGCTATCCCAACGCAACGCATCCCTGTTTTTGAAGAGGATGATCTGCTCAAGTTCCGGAACACTCAGTTTTCTGTCCTCGTCCGCAACGCGCATATAACATTTCCCGTAGGCAAAATACGGGGGGTCACTTCCGTGAAATGTTACGAGGATACACTGCTTTCCGTCTACTGTTCTTCGCGTAACACGAGGAAATATCTTGGGTTCAACATGGGCCGCTATTGCCTGTGAAAGGTCGCGCAATGTTTTTGAGTTTACATCCATTCCCGCCGCGGTTCCGTCATTGCGTATTCCGAACCACAATTCGCCGCCGCCATGCTTATTCAACATGGCGACCATGGAGATGATGGCCTCTTTGAGCTCGCTCAAGCTTCTCTTGAACTCAATGTTTTCGCTTTCATTCATTGCATATTTTCCCAAGGCTCATTACTTCCATATTCTGAAGTAATTATGCCACAGCCAAAACTGAAGCGCAAGGAACCAATACGAATATCACACCGCCCCTATGCTCATTTCAACCACGGCCACGGATACCCGCATATAGTGCAGCGCGGCGAATTGGCGGGATATTCGTAGCGACAGTGCATGCAGGTTATCGTGTCGTTAGTTCGCGCTTTGTTCTTTGGCGCATCTTTTTGGGCGCTGGCCTTATTCGGGAGGCGTTTTTTGGACGTCACGAACGCAACTCCGCAGCATTGTCTTTTATTTTTCGAGCGATAGCGATAATGTCCTGCATGTCCGCTTCACTGGCAAGCAATAATTGATGGAGAAACCACATGCCGCTCTTGTAGCACAAATCTTCGGTCACAGGGCATCTGTATTTGCTGTAATCATGGTTTTGGACATGCCCGAATACCGGCTGTCGGTAGAGCGGCATGGGATACCCGGCGGTAATGGGAAGTCCCTCCGCTTGGGCAGCCTGTACAAAATGGTCGCGGGAACAACCAAATGAGGCTTCGTCAATGCGCATACAATAGAGGTGATATGCGCGACGGGTAATACGGTTACTGCCGCGTTGCGGCGTCAATCCTTCGATCGCGCCTAAGCCATGGTCCAGAACAGCGGCGTTTCGCTCTCGCAACAGGGTCTGCGCTTCGAGCCGCTTCAACTGACAGAGCAGGATAGCGGCCTGAAATTCGGTAAGCCGCGCATTGGTGCCCACATTTACATGGTGGTACCACGGCGAACCCGCCTCACCGCGACCACAATTGACCAATGACCGACAACGCGCCGCCAGAGCGGCATCGTTCGTGACAATGGCGCCGCCTTCGCCGGCGGTAATATTCTTGCTCACCTGGAAGCTGAAGAAACCACACCGCCCCAACGTTCCCGTGCCGCATCCTTTCCATGCGCCGCCCCAGGAATGACAGGCGTCTTCGATTATCGCTATGCCGTGACGCTCGCTTACGGCATTTAACTTATCCATATCGCAGATGCGTCCACCGAAATGGACCGGCATGATGGCGCGTGTACGCGGCGTAATAACTGCTTCAACCTGATCGGCGTCCAGACACCAGGCCGCGTCCAGGTCGGCAAATACGGGCGTGGCGCCCACGCGCAACACGGCACTCGCGGTGGCAATAAACGTGTACGGCGGCACGATCACCTCATCGCCGACGCCGATGCCCAGGGCCTGCAGAATGATCTCGCCCGCAGCTGTACCGCTGTTACAGGCAATACAATGTTCCGCGCCCTGGAACGCTGCGTACGCCTTTTCAAATTCGGCCACGCGTTCATCAAAGAACCAGCGGCCACTTTCCAGAACAGCCAATAACGCGTTTCGTTCACTTTCGTCATGTACAGGCCAGCCCGGCCATTTCTTTTCACCATCGCGCACGGGCGCGCCGCCGTGAAGCGCCAATTTCGCTGTATCCATGTCTTTCCCTTCCATATCCTGGTTCCGGTTTATCCGGTCGTCAAAATCTTTTTTTCACTATTGTTCACAGCGCGGCCAACGCCCCATCTGTGATTTATTGGCTCACCAGCGCATGTAGTCGTTGGATAATCCCTTCAGCATCGTTAACAATCTCATCAATGATTTCTTGCGCCGATTTTATTTCGTGTATGCGTCCAACTACCTGGCCACAAGCAATAGTGCCAAGGTTAATGTCGCCGCTGAGATAGGCTTCGCGGCCCACCCTGCCCGCAATGACCGGCAGCAAGTCCTGAAGTGTTGCGCCTTCGGCCTCCATGCGCGCCACTGTTTCAGCCGCTTCATTCTTCATGATGCGCGCCGCATTGCGGATGGAGCGCTCCACCACCATTGTATCTGTTTCCTGCGCTTCCACCATCCATTGCTTGAAGTTGTCATGCATGGGACTTTCCTTCGCCGCCATGAAACGCGTACCCATAAGCACCCCTTCGGCGCCCAGCGCCAGGGCCGACGCCAGGCTGGCGCCGTCACAGAATCCGCCCGCCGCAATCACCGGTATGCGTAACTCCCTGGCCGCCTTGGGCAGCACAATCAACGAAGGCACATCATCCATACCGGGATGGCCGCCGCATTCGAAGCCCACCACTATCACCGCGTCGGCGCCAATGGCTTCCGCCTTGTGCGCGAACCGCACCGCCGGCACCTTGTGGATAAGCTTCACGCCGGCGGCCTTGAGTTTGGATACATAGGGTTCTGGATTGCGGCCCGCCGTTTCCACCACCGGTATGCCTTCCTCGCATACAACATCGAAGAAGGTCTCCGTCAGGTCGCCCGGCATGATTGCCGGCAACATGGACACATTCACGCCAAAAGGCTTGTCCGTCATGTCGCGTGTCTTGTGTATTTCCGCGCGCAACTCAGCGGCTGACGCGAAAGAAACGGCCGTAATAAAACCGATGCCGCCTGCATTGGCCACGGCGGATACCAGTTCCGCCTTGGCCAACCATTGCATGCCTCCCTGCAGAATGGGGTGTTGAATATTCAGCATTTCAGTGACGCGCGTTTTGATCATAACAGCAGTCCTTTATGGTTGTTGGAGTAATGCACGAGAGAAGTATGGCGCAGTTCAAGTTCCAATTGCAAGAGTAGGCCAAATACCAACTCTGGGGAGTATTTCGCGGCACGGGACATCTATGATATGATAATGACGCTGGGAAAACCACCCAACGAGGATATTGCCATGACAACACGCGACGATACATTCCCCGTTCAGGTGGGCGCACTACAACTGGGCGGCGGAGCGCCGGTGCGTGTACAGGCAATGACAAATACGGACAGCGCTGATACAACGGCCACTGCCGCACAAATACAGGCGCTGGCCGAGGCGGGCGCCGAGCTGGCGCGCATCACCGTGAACACGCCAGCGGCGGCAATGGCCGTGCCCGAGATCGTTGCCCGGGTGCGTGACGCTGGATGCGACGCGCCCATTATCGGCGACTTCCATTACAACGGCCATATCCTGCTGCGCGATTATCCGCAGTGTGCGGCAGCACTGGACAAATACCGCATTAACCCCGGGAATGTGGGTAAGGGCGCGGTCCGGGACAAGCGTTTTGCCGCGATATGCGCCATCGCGCGCGACAATGACAAGGCAGTGCGCATCGGCGTGAATGCCGGTTCGCTGGATTCAGAACTGGTGGAGACACGCCTCGCTGAAAATGCCAACGCCCCCTCTCCCACCCCGGCGGAGACCGTATTGAACGCATGTATGATTTACTCGGCGCTTCACGCGGTAGAACAGGCCGTTTCACTGGGAGTATCAGAAAACCGTATTGTTCTTTCCTGCAAGACGAGCCGTCCAAACGACCTGGTTGCGTTGTATCGGGAACTTGCCGGTCGCACCCGGCAACCGCTGCATCTCGGCCTGACCGAAGCGGGTATGGGCATGAAAGGGCTGGTTTGGAGCGCTGCCGCCATGAGTATCCTGCTTGAAGCGGGCATTGGCGATACCATCCGTGTTTCATTAACGCCCGAGCCGGGCGGCAACCGCTGTGAAGAAGTATATGCGGCCCAGGAAGTCTTGCAGGCGCTCGAATTGCGCCAGTTCACGCCCGAGGTAGTTTCCTGTCCCGGCTGTGGACGCACTGCCAGCGACGCGTTTCAACGGCTGGCGTCAGAAACGAAACAGCATATCCGCGCACGATTGCCGCAATGGCGGGAACAGTACGAAGGCGTCGAAACCCTTAAAGTCGCCGTAATGGGATGCGTGGTAAATGGCCCTGGCGAATCCAAGGCGGCGAATATCGGCATCAGTCTGCCCGGAAACAACGAAAAGCCGCGATGCCCGGTCTACGCGGACGGCGTCAAAATCGCCACATTGCATGGCGTGGAACACGCCGTAAAAAAGGCGTTTCTCGAACTTATCGAATCGTACATCGCCACGCGCTATCAGAAGAAACAAGCATAGCGCGCTTGTGCGTCCTCGAAAAAGAGAAGAACGTTGTCTTTCCTATGGCCCCCGCCATCTGTGCGGCAGCGGAGCCGCCCTTACTTTCTCGCCGTATCTTCGTAACATATTTCGGCGAGGGCAAGCCCGTGCGCCGGCGCGCAATGCCCGCGAAAAGGGCCGCCCGAGGCCAGGGCATGTTCGATAAATTCGGGGGCGAACCGACCCCGCGCCACTTCGATAAGCGTGCCGCATATATTGCGTACCATCTTGTACAGAAACCCGTTTCCCGTCAGTTCAATACGGTACAGACTGCCTGTGTCAATGGGGCCACAAAAACCGCCCCGCAACAGTTCACACTTGTAGATGGTGCGCGTGGTGTCTTCCATCTGGCTGCCGGCACTCTGGAACCCAGAAAAATCATGTGCGCCCAAAAACATGGGCAAGGTTTCTTCCAACACCGCCTGATCAATCTTGTACGGGACATGCCATGCGTAGCGCGCGGAAAACGGGTCCGGCGAACGACTAAAATCAAACGCGTATACGTAACGCTTCCATCGCGCATCAAACCGGGCATTGAATGATGAAGCCGCCGTTTCAACGGATACAATGCGTATCTCGGGGGCAAGCATGCGCGATACGGCCTGGGCCAGCCTGACGGGGACAGTTCCCGGCCAACGACACGAAAAGACCTGGCCCAACGCATGTACACCGGCATCCGTACGCCCGGCGCCCTGTATGGCGACCTCCGTATTTGCAATACAGGAAAAGGCGTGTTCGATCTCGCCTTGTACAGTGCGCTCCTCCGGTTGACGTTGCCAACCGGCGAAGCGTGTGCCGTCATACCGGACACTACATTTCAGCGTAGTTTCGTTCATGAACGCTCATTGTAGCGTACGACATGCAGCGCATACGAATCACACACCGCTGAAAGGTCCTTATTCACTTATGTTGCCGTCAAAAGGCATGGCGTCAGGCGACACAACGATTTCAGTGCAATTAATATAAGGGAAGGCCAGCTCGCCGGGCCAACGCACTTCTATGTAAGCGGCCGCCCATCCCGATTCCGGCGCTTCCACGCTTATCTCAACCTGCCCCGTCCCTTCCAGAGGCTCGCTTGTCCACACGGAATCGCGAAAATCACGGGTGTCCGAATAGGCCCGCCACAAAAACGCCTCGCCATCGGGGTGTTGCCAGTCTACCTTGAGCCGCCCAGGTTCCGGCGTTTCCCATGCGATGGCAGGATATGATTCCCCTCGTTGCAGGGTATAAAAGAAATGAGATAAAGAAGAGACGCCTTCGAGACTGATGTCATGGCCGGTATTGGGCTGATAAACGAGGTGTTTTTCACCCGGCAAATCTGGAAAATAGAAATTGGCGGCGTCAACAGTCCAATATGGATCGTTCGTGCCTAGAATAACCATCTTGGGCATGGTTAGCCGTTCGCGATAGGAATAGGGGTCTACCATGTCGCGCAATTGCGCGCCCTCCGATGTTTGCATGCGCTGCTGCAATCCGAGTTCGGTGTATTCGTCAATTTGATTGCTGTATTGGTTATACGAGGCCAGCTGATGCTGCATCTGTAGCACTACGTTCAACATATCAATTACCGCCGGCGCAATGGCGATTACCCGATCGTCGCCGTTGGCTGCTGCCAGCCAGGACGTCCAGCCCCGTTTCGAGCCGCCAGTCAGCAGAAACCCCTTCACTTCCTGTTCAAATTCATTGCGCATAATCTGCTGCGTGGCTTCCATCGCTTTCACCGCGCTCTTTGCCATGGGGAGCAACAATGGCCAATCGTCTCCCTCGCCTCTCAAGTACTTATCATACGTATACGCAATAAGGTGGTCCTCGCGCAAACCGTCAAAAAGCGGCTGATTGGGCACCTGCGTGACCAGCGCGATGGCGGATTGCGTGGCTATGGCCACTTGTTGCGCCACGCGCGCCTCGCCGCCTTGCAGGCTTGGGGGCGTCTCGCGAAGGTTGCCGCCCCCAACAACCAACACCATGTTGTCCGGATAGGCCACCGTATCGGGCCGCATGATAACCAGCCAATGTTGCCAGGGGATACCCTGCCAGGTTTGCGACGTAAGCCGCGCAAAAACGGCAACGCCGCCTTCAACCGGGCGCGTCTCCACCACTTCAACGGCAAAACTGTCGTCTTCGCGGTTCACATATTCCACAAGGTCCGCCTGAAGTCCGGGGCAAACAACGACGCACAACAAGCAAATAGCAAAAACATAGCGTAAACTTTTCATACCATTTTCTCCTTGATTATTGCAGACGCGGGATTCCAAAGCGTCGCGGACATTTATTCTACCACTACTGTTATGGTATCCCATCAAAGGGAGACCTGGCAAACACACGACAGAAACAACCGCATGGCAAATTAAGCGTCACTCTTTAATCGAAGGGTAAAGCAGATTGATCCGATGGCTCACTGCATTGTCGCCCAGGATATTTCGCAGCAACGCTTCGTACTCAGGATGCTGATAGGCCACTGCCGCATGACGCAAGGTCAACGCTAAGCGTCCCCAGTTGGGAGTGCGCAGGTCGGGATATTCCCATTCCCGTTCGCCGGACGCATAAGCGACAAGATAATCCAGCGCTTTTCGGATGCCGCGTCCGTCCTCGGTCTCGTAACGCCACAGGTCAACCCCTGTCTTTTCGCCGAGCATGGCCAGTACCACAAACCCCTCGAGGTTGCCCATGCTGTACCCGGACGGCAAAGTGCGGGCCAGTTCGTGGGGTTGGCGTCCGTCCGGTTCGATATGCTTGCCCAGGCGGCTTCGGGCGCTTTCATCAATCACCGTGCGGGCTATGCCTTTGTCGCCCACAAAAAGAGCGAAGGCCGCCACTTGCGCGTCATACCAGGTCCCGTGATTGTTGTGTTGACGCGCTTCATCCTTGCCGTGATCGCTCTCGAGCAGCCAGGCCAGATAAGCGCGGAACCAGCCCTCGAGTTTCGCATGTTCTTGATTTGTCCAGGCGTCCGACGATAACAGCAGGGTCGCAGTATCGCCAATATACATCAATCCGCGGGTATCAATGATGCCTATTCCCCGCCCCGCTGTACGCCCGGGAATCCGCTGTCCATATTCAAGATGGGGGTTCATGCCAGTTTCAGAAGAAAGGAACCACACCCGTAACAGGCGCGCTGCGTGTTCAGCGTATTTTTCGTCGCCACTGAAAAAATATGCAAGCGCCAGCGTGTTCGCTGCAGAAGTCATCTGTCCCAGGGGCCGACGGTCCAGTTTATCGCACTCGGGGTTGCGCTCGCCATCGCGACGGATATAAGGCAAGCCGTCTTCCGTGTCGGGATCAGGCCACCAGTAGGGCCCCTGGCTCATATAATCGCGCTTGTCCCCACTTGGCGACGTCTGTTCCTTGAAGGTGACGGAGAACGGGCCTGAATCAAGGGCGGCCGCAGCTTCATCCAGCAATGCTTCCACCGCCACTACCGCTTCCACTACTCCAGCGTCATAAGCGTCCCGTTGGCGTCCCAGCGCATCCCCGTCGTACATCACCAATGCCAGACTGTACGCGCGAACAGGCATCATCCAAACCATAAATACAAGAACAAGTCCGATCGAAACTGAAGATTTCATAAAACTTCTCCGTAACTGTCTATGATTCGCCAGGGCCTCGCCTCGGGAGACGGCACCCGCGGCGCGGCAAAATGTTAAGACTACTCGGGACGTTGGCGTCTGTATCTGATTTCGCGGCCCAACAGAAGATGTAAGCAACGGTAGACCGCGCTTCAACCATGCAACACTTCTTTTACCGTTGCCATTGCGCCACCGTCGCGCCGTAGTCTCAAACATAGTGTACAGGCCGTCATATTTTACTTCAACCTGGCGAACCAGACGTTTCACGGGCAAATATAACAGCGGCCTGCGCATAAAATAGATGATTTGGCACAACCCTCAAAGACTCATGACAAGTTCTCTTGCGAGACGCGGGCTGGGGATGGCTGTCTAATCTGATACGCGGGTTAACCGTACTGCCGATTTATTTCTGCAAGCACAACATTTTTGCAAGCAGCAGCCTGCCTGTTGCTTTTTCCTTTTTGATCATTTATAATAAGACTTGCTTGTAGCTATCTGAAACGGTAATTGAAATAACCAACTGGTACAAAGGAATTACAGTATGGAAGCCATCCTTTTTGCGTTTTTCTTCTTTATTGTTTTGGCATCATCTTTTGGCGACTGGGTGTGGTACCTTTTCCCATACCTGTGGTGATAGTCCTTTGAGGCGCTTGGTGCGCTGACTCCGATGTCATTGGCTTTTGCCCGCGGCATCAACACAGCGCTGTGATGCGGATCCGCCAGAATGCTGTATTATTGCGCAAAGGCGTACAGCGTAAATAACGAAATGTATAAGGGTGAACTATGTCCACCATTTCAAAGGTTGTGTTGTTGTCGCTTGTGTGCGTTGTCTTTGCTTACGCGCTAGTCGCCGAGCCAATACGTCTGAACCATATTCAGGTAATTGGCACGCACAACAGTTATCATGTCCGTCCGCCAGACTGGATTTTAGAGACGCTGGAAGGCGTCCGGTCCGATGTGTACGCTTGGGATTATACGCACGATCCGCTTGATGTGCAGTTGGATAATGGCGTGCGTAACTTTGAGCTGGACTTGCATCCCTTTGCGGACGGTTTTGAGGTGCTCCATGTGCCGGTAGTAGACGCGGAGACCACATGCCCGACCTTTATGGACTGCCTTCGCGCCGTGCGGAAATGGTCCGAACGCCATCCCAACCATATCCCTATCAGCTTTTTGCTGGAATTCAAGTTGCCTGAGGCGTATCTGGACGGGCGTCCGCTGATGCCGCTGGACGCTTCCATGCTGGAAATGCTGGAACAGGAGATTCTGACATTTTTTCCGCGCGACAAGATTATAACGCCGGACGATGTGCGAGGCGATGCGGAAACGCTGACAGCTGGCGCGCGCGCGCGTGGTTGGCCACTGCTCGAAGACGCGCTGGGCAAAGTCTTTTTCGTTCTCCACAATCGAAGAGAATTGCGGGCGGCTTATACCGAGTCCCACCCCGCCCTTGAGCAGCGCATTATGTTCGTAAACTCCTCGCCCGAGCGCGACGACTGCGCTTTCATTGTGGTAGACAACCCCTACGCCGAACGGATACCGGAGCTGATCGAAGCGGGCTTTCTCATTCGTGTCCGTTCCGATTCGGGGCTGCGGCAAGGGCGCAGCGGCGACACCGCCCGCCGCGACGCGGCTTTTGAAAGCGGCGCGCATGTTGTCAGTACCGATTTCCCTGCTGGACGAGCGCATCCCGAAACTGGGTACGTGGTTACATTTCCCGATCGCGCCCCGGCCCGTTGCAACCCCGTCTACAGTCCAGACGACTGCGAGGCGCAGCTGGAGCGTGTCCTGAGACTGAAGGAGTAGAACGGAACGTTCTTCGCTTGCCACAGGCAACAACGATTATACCAGCACTATATACAAAAGAAACGTCACTGAGAAGGCTGTCGCTCCCTGTACCAGCGTCGCCAGGGTCTGCGCTTTGTAAGCGTCTTTCACGCTCATGCCGCTGAATTGGGTCACCACCCAGAAGTAGCTGTCGTTGGCATGTGATACGGTCATCGCTCCCGCGCCAATGGCCATTACCACCAGGGAAAGTTGTACGGGCGACACAACATCCATACCCGCCAGAAAGGGCGCGACAAGCGCCGAGGTAACCACCAGCGCCGCCGTTGACGAACCTTGGGCGGATTTCAAACAGGCGGCGATTACGAAAGGCAACACCAGCACAAAGGGACCGCCGAACAGGCCGCCCTCGGCCAATCCCTTGATCAGGTCCGCAACGGGCGTGGCGCTTAATACGCTTCCGAACGCGCCGCCCGCGCAGGTGATCAGCAGGATAGGCGCCGCGCCCTGTATCCCCGCGCCTATCCACCCGGTAAGCGTGGCTTCGTCAAAACGCGGCAGCAGCAGCATGGCAAACAACAACCCCACCAGCAATGCCGTGGTCGGCGCGCCCAGAAAGAGCATTGTTGCGGCGCCGGTTCCTGCATAATCGGTGAAGGAAATCACTGAACCCAGACCTATCAGAAATACGGGTACGACAATGGGCGCAAGCGCTTTCCACACATGCGGCAGTTGTTCAACCGGCTGCTCGGGCGCTTCATCAGGAAACGGCAATTCCTCTTCGCTGATTTGGATGCTCGCGGCAACACGCGTTGCCCAGAAGTAACCGACCGCGATAGTAGGCACAGACACCAACGTCCCCATGAGCATGACTACGCCAAGGTAATCAGCGGCGCCGATGTTGCCCGCGGCCGCTATGGGGCCCGGCGTCGGCGGCACAAGCGTGTGTGTGGCGTAAAGTCCCGTGGCAAGCGCCACCGACATGGACGCAAGCGGAACCTTGGCGCGTCTGGCGGTCGCCTTGCTCAGACTCGAAAGAATCACGTATCCCGAATCACAAAATACGGGAACACTGACAATGGCGCCAATCAAAGACATGGCCAACTGGGGGCGTTGTTCGCCCACCACACGGAGTACCACTTCGGCCATGCGCAGCGCCGCACCCGACTTCTCGAGGATAACGCCAATAATAGTCCCAGTCACGATCACCAGTCCGATATATCGCATCATGTTCCCGAAACCTGTGGTGATGGTATCTGTCAGCGTATCCAATGGCATGCCTACCAGCAGTCCCACCAGATACGCAGCAAAAATCAGCGCAAGAAACGGATGTAATTTTACCTTGGCCGTGGCCACAATGATAAACACAATGGCCAACACAAGAACTACAAGTAAATACGGACCTTCAATCATATCGCTTTTCCTATTCTCCCGATATTGTCAGCGCGACCCGAAATCCAATGGCGTTGCTTAATACCTCATGACTGTTGCTGCCCCGGAAAACTGCGCGACACCAATACGCGGCACTGCTCCACGCGCCGCCGCGCAATACCCGCGTAGCGCCTGTCTCGGCGCCGGTGGGATTGGTCTGGGCCCCCTCGGGATATGCGCCATACCTGTCATGACACCACTCAAAGATATTGCCCGCCATATCGTATAATCCGGAAGGACTCGGGCTGTCAGTTGTCAGCGCGTCCGGTACGCTCACTTGTATCGGATTGACGCCGTTATACCATCCTACAGGCGTGGTCAATGGCGCGCCGAACAGATCAAGTGGATTGGCCGGGTCTTCGTCCGGACTGTAATTCGCCCGGCCAATGTCAAGGGCGTCGGAACCGGAGCCATAGCGCCGATGCGCGCCCGCTGCGGGGTCCCATGCCGCTGCCCGTTCCCACTCCGCTTCCGTAGGAAGACGGTACCCGTTCCGCACCGGTTCATGGCGGGTCCATGTCGCCGTATCGTAACATGGCGAAAGGCCCTCGAACTCGCTGAGCCAGTTGCAGTAGGCTACGGCCCCATACCAGGAAATATAGGCTGCGGGATGGTTAGCCATCGAAAACAGCTGGTCGTCATATCCTTCCCGGCTTATTACGCCAAACCGACCGCCGCTGTAACGAATCGCCCCGTTTTCCTCGTCGCCGGCTGTCGCAACAATCGGCTGCCCGTAAGCAAATACAATCCCGCCGGTGTAGGTTCCGCCGTCGCTGTCTTGCAGATAACCGCGCTGGTGGGCCCAGTTCAGGATATTCGCAAACTCCTGGTTGGTGACCGGATATCTCCCCATCTCGTAGGCGTCCAGAAACACTTCACGTACCGGCAATTCGTCATTATCGCCTTCGTCCTCATAGGGGCGTCCCATCATAAAAACGCCTTCTTCAATCACCCTCTTCTCGGGAGTTTGCGGTGGGACAATCTCAAATTCCTCCTCGTCCCCGCCGGAGTCGTCTTCCACATCAATGGGTATGGCTGTTACCGCGCCGTCTTCCCACAGTACAGGCGCGTACCAGTCGGCCAGTTCCCCGTAGGGCCCGTAAAGATGAGCGGTCTGCAACGTAACGGGCGGTATGTAACCGTCGAACACAGGCGCGCCCAATCGAAATCGCAGGCGCGCCAGCATCACCCGTTCATCCACGTCTGCCGCGCCTTCCTCGGCGCGACCGAAGAAGATGCGCGCGACGCCGGGCCGGGCCGCATCAACGTAAATGACGCCGCCCTGAAACGCGGGGGCCGCCTCGACGGCATCCAGTTCGAATAGTTCGCTGTCATGGGGCCAGGTAATCGTTATCTCGCCGCCATGGATTCCCTGAGCAAGGTCCGTCCACACGGGCAACACAACGAAGCTGTCCCCTTCAGCGGTATCCGTTCCTATGGAAACCGTCACAGGCGTGGGATAAGCGGCCCGTAGAATATCGGCAAGGGTGGGCGCATCGTCATGGGCGGGCAAGTCGTACCAGCCGTCAAGGAGCCGCAGAATAATTGTGGCGTCCGCGCCGTTGATGCGCCCATCTCTGTTCAAATCGCCGGCCTGGTGGCGGCACTCGTTCGGCGCTTCGTGTCTGGCCGCAATACGCAGCACAAGTTCAGCGTCGGCCGGTTCTATTATTGCGTTATTGTCCACATCGCCAGGCATGCATTCATCAGTCGCCATCACCACGCCCTGGGTGTATGTTACGTTTACCATAACGCCGTTGGACTGCAGCGCAGCGCTGACGACATGAACGCACGCCATTTCGCCCAGGGCGAAGGCGGGGCTCACTTCGCCGATGAGTTCCAGAATGCGTCCTTCGCCGATCAGCGTTGTTGCGGCGCCGCCGTCAACTTCAATACGAATGTGTCCCGTTCCCAGCGCGTATGCCGTTGCGATACCGTCAGCGGTAATGGCAGCGGTTACGGCAATTGTCTGCGATATGTCGAAAACATCAATCGGCGCATCCGTTTCGCAGTCTGAAAACAACAATTCAACAGCCAGGAAGTCTCCGGCAATGCCAAAAGCGTTTTCAAGGGCAATGGGAAAACGCGCTATGTCTCCAGGCAATACCGATACGTGGGGCAGGGACAATCTTGTATCTCCCGCAATTGCCCAGGCCTTGACCGACAGACGACTTTCCTCGCCGTCTCGGGTTGCCGCCGTTACCTGATAAGCGTATCGCGCGCCGGGCGTCGCGGCAGTATCTTCGTAGCGCAGTGCGCGCACCGGCGCGTCCGTAAGCCGGGTGGCGCTTTTCTCCGATTCGCCTGTCCGGTACACATGGTAGCCCGCAATGTTGTACAGGGTCTGGGCGTCCCAGCGCACCAACACGTCCTGCGGTCCGGCGACGGCCTCGACATACGCGGGAGCGTCAGGCGCAACAGCGGTGTAGGCAGCCGTGTGCGCATACGTTTCCCCCGCGTCAACATCCACTGTTGTTGACGTCGGTGCCGTCCAGCCAGGCGCGGCGCGAAATTCAAGATTGTGAATGCCGCGCGGCAAGGGGTCAATAGACGAGCCGGACGCGCGCCAGGCCGTTTCACCTTCAACGCGCCATTGCGCGCCCACAGTCACGGCGTTCTCCGGCGTCAATACAACACGCAATGCGCCTGCCTGCGCAAAGGTTGCGGTAATCCTCGTGTTCTTTTCAATGACAAATTCGTATGAAGGGTTATGGCCCTCAATATCGCCCGACCACCCGAGAAACATATAGCCCTCAGACGGCGCCGCCGTCAACAGCACAGTGGTTCCCGCGCGGTATCTTGCCTGGGATGGTTCCTGAACAACCATGCCGCCGCCCGCCGGTTCAACAACAATCTCAAGACTGCGTCTAGGAGAACAACCATAAAAAGAAGCCATCAGCACGACAACCAACAGGCCCCGCGCCATTTGTGCAAAGCACTGTCTATTCAAGAGAGTAGTCATCGTTGAACGCATAATCCTTTTTGCCATTGTTTGCTTATTGTCGTCTCATTGCTCGTTTCCGCTCGTCAACACATAATCCTGCGGCAATAAGTACATGTGGATGCACTGAAGCGTGAGCAACATACACGATAAATATTTCATTGGATTGCCGGCAGCGCGCGTATTGATAAAGATACCTGACGTGGGCTGCGCTTCACAATCCCTGCGTTATCAAAGGCGAGCGTCTCGACGCAAAAAAAACAGACCGTAAAGATCAATGCTCACAGCAACACATATCGTATAGACCAGGAGCAACACATACTGTTTCATGGAGAGCGTCGGCGGCAGGCTTACGATATATCCCGCCAGGAGGATTAGCAGCAGCACATTGGGCGGCATCCATGCCGGAAGTTTTGCCGCTCCCTTTCGCAACCATTGCGCAAGCAGCGCGGTAAAGGGCGCAAGATAGATCAGCGTTACCACAATGCGATGCGTGGTTGACCATTCAAAGCCGTGCAGGTTTATCAGGCCCTGCCATACGTTGGCGACAATAGAGCCGGTCACGAGCCACAGCGGAAATGCCGCGCCCCAGAACCGTTCCCGGAACCGGGGTAAGGGCCGCGCTTCTGACAGCGCGGGCGTATTAAAAAGCCAGAAAACAAGCCCATAAGCGATTCCACCGCCCAGGCCGACGCTCATCTCCCAATTCTTCCACCAGCCAAGGGCGAGCGCCGAGCCATGGAAGGTATGCCAATACCCGCCCACGGCAAAGGAAATGGCGAAGCCCAGACTCAGGATGCCCATCACGGCAACGGCGCGCCAGTCGCGACGATATATCTCGAAGGCCAGGAATCCGAGGAATAAACCGACATGGGGCGCGATGTTGCGTAGCGAGCCCACGGCGCGTTGACAGGTCGCGTATTCTTCCACTTCATACAGCCCTTCCTGGTAAAAGGGCAGGAACCATTGTGGAAATACGCGCACTATCACAGCCGCTGCTATCAGCCCGGCAACGCCCGCGCCGATACGGCCGACCCAGCCGCTCAGGCCCAGCGGGCGTTTCGGCGCGCACCAGGCCAGAAAAGCGCCCGCGTTGCCGCCCCAGTGCAGCCCGCAGAGAAGCAGTGCGAGATATCCTGTCCATGCGCCCACCTCGCGCGCGCCCTCGGGATAATTCAGGTAAAAAATCCCCTGCACCCAGGCCACATAGACGCCATAACCGGTCATGCCGCCAAAGGCCGCGCCAAAGGTGATGGCCGCGATGACGCGCAGCGAACCGTAGGGGCGTTTATCGGCGTGGCCGCCGGTTTGAGAGAACATATACCACAACATGGCCCACCCGAGCCCGGCCAGCGCCCCGCCCTGCGAACCGCCAAAACCGGTCGTGCCGCGAATGGCCCAGACAAACGCGCCAGTAAGGCCCATTATCGCCACCAGCGAGACTGTCTGCGCAGGCGTCAGCATGCCTGTCTGAAGCGTTCCGTTCCGTCCGTTTTCCTGCGTCATAAATGAAATCCTTCTCTTGTTGAATAGCGATTAACCCGGATATCTTAACACGTCGGCTGTATCCGATGGGATTCTCCGCTTTGTTGGAAACGACCAGATTCGTATCTCATATTTGTCTTACGGCAATTGTTGCGCTATCAAAAAGGGTTTTGCTATTCTGGACACAAGTGGAAGCGAATCTTGCGGAGTTGCCGCCTATCCTGTCTTACGCTTTTCTCTATCCGGGACTATGCTCTATGCCTGACATACGTTTAACGCCCACGGGAAAATTACGCTGGGAATCGAACGCGCATACCGACACGCCCGCCGCTCTTGAACCAGTACGCCAGCGCTTTGACGACGATTGGCGCGCGGGACTGTTTACGCTTGCGGCGCGAAAAACTGATGTAAACGACTACCCGGTCCTGCGCTACTGGCAGGGAATCGGCGATGTCTATCTTACCCGGCTTTGTCATATTCCCGAAACTGAAAAGGTTATCTCAATAGCGGCGCCTGATGCTGCCCAGTATGCCGAATGGACCCTTGCCGCGCCGCCCATGGAAGGCGGTGAATACCTGTCGGCGGAAACGCTCGAGGCGATATGGGATGCACTGGACGCCTGGACCAAGGACGCGATTACCCGGCATGGCGCGCTTGGCCCGTTCCTCGAGAAAACCGCTCCGAAATGGGCGCAGGTGGGCCGCGTCTGTTTTCATCTGGCGGAGAACAAAGCCGATGAGGAACGTCCGTTTGCCTTCATGGCAAGTTATACCACAGGCTTTGGCGCTTCTGGCAGGGTAAAGCACCAGGCGTTGCGAAACGCGCTTGAGCAATACGCGGGCGCAAAGAACCGAGCCGCCCTGGTCCGCCTTCTTTCGCCGGTGGAGCGCGCGGCCAAACGCCTCGACTGGGTAAAAACACTGGTAGATACGGGGGGCGTTTACAAGCCAATGGCCTGGACCGCCGAGCGCGCTTATAGATTCCTGCGCGATGCGGCGGCCCTCGAGGAGTGCGGTCTGTCCGTGCGGTTGCCGAACTGGTGGCAGAAGCGTCCACGACCGGGCGTTTCCATAACAATCGGCAACGCGAAGTCCGCTACGCTGGGCGTAAAGACGATGCTTGACTTTGATGTGCAGGTCGCTCTCGGCGACGAGACATTGACGCGCGCGGAAGTGCAAGCGCTGCTGGACGGTCCTGATGGTCTGGTTATGCTCAAGGGCCAATGGGTTGAAGTCAATCAGGAGAAGCTGCGCGCGGCTATCGAACACTGGGAGAAGCTCCAGGCCAAATCACAAGACGGCGAAATCTCCTTTATCGAGGGGATGCGCCTGTTGGCGGGCGCGCCCGCGGACCTCAAGCACCAAGAAATACAGGATGATACGCGGGTCTGGGCCCATGTCACTGCGGGCGACGCGCTGCGCGAGACCCTGGCGACGCTGCGCGACCCGGCCCGCCTGGACCCCGTGGGCAAGGGCGACAGTCTACGCGCCACCTTGCGCCCCTACCAGCGCGATGGGGTGGCCTGGTTGCGCTTCTTGTCCGAACTTGGGCTGGGCGCGTGTCTTGCGGACGATATGGGCCTGGGAAAAACGCTACAAGTGCTCGCGCTGCTGCAATACAGCCGTACCCAACGCGACGGCGACAACGCCCCGGCTCTGCTGGTGGCGCCCGCCTCGCTCCTGGGCAACTGGCGTCGCGAGGCCGAACGTTTCACGCCCGACCTGCGAACGGTGTTTCTACACCCCTCAGAAACCGATAAGGCGACGCTTGAACGCATCGCCAACGCGCCCGAGAAGGAACTCGCTGGCGTGGACATGGCGGTAACCACCTACGCAATGGCGACACGACAGACATGGCTGAGCGAAATGTCGTGGCGCGCGGTTATCCTTGACGAGGCCCAGGCAATCAAGAATCCTGGCGCAAAACAGACCAAAGCCGTGAAAAAACTCCAAGCGCGCGCGCGCGTTGCGCTGACTGGCACGCCCGTGGAAAATCGTGTGGGCGACTTGTGGTCCATTTTTGACTTTCTAAATCCCGGATTACTCGGGTCGTCAACAGTCTTCGCCAATTTTGTAAAGACGCTGCAGCGGCGACGGGACAGTCAATTCGCGCCGTTGCGCAAACTCGTTGCCCCGTATATTCTGCGCAGATTGAAAACGGACAAAAAAGTCATCGCCGATTTGCCGGATAAGACGGAAGCGCCCGCCTACTGCGCCATGACGTCCAGCCAGATAAAGATTTACGAAAAGACCGTGCAATCGCTGGAAGACGCGTTGGCCAAAGACGAGGACGGCATGGCGCGGCGCGGCCTGGTGTTGCAGTATCTCATGCGCTTCAAGCAGATTTGCAACCATCCGAGTCAGCTGACCGGCTCTGGCGATTACGCGCCCGGGCAGAGCGGAAAATTCCTGCGGCTCGCCGAAATCTGCGAGGAAATTGCGGCGCGCCAGGAGAAGGCGCTGGTGTTCACCCAATTTCGCGAAATCATAGACCCGCTCGAAGAACATCTGGCGACCCTCTTCGGACGGAGCGGACTCGTTTTACATGGCGGAACGCCTGTCAAACAACGCGCTAAAATCGTGGAACGCTTTCAAAGCGAAGACGGCCCGCCGTTCTTCGTACTTTCTCTCAAAGCGGGCGGCTCGGGACTCAATCTTACCGCCGCCTCACATGTTATTCACTTTGACCGCTGGTGGAACCCAGCCGTCGAAAATCAGGCTACGGATCGCGCCTTTCGTATCGGCCAAAAGAAGAACGTACTGGTTCATAAGTTTATTACCCGCGGTTCCCTCGAGGAACACATTGACGCGCTTATCGCAGAAAAGAGACAATTGGCGGAAGAACTACTGTCCGACGACAGCGAGATAAACCTTACGGAACTGGATGATAACGCGTTGTTAAACCTGGTGCGCCTGGATGTAACCCGCGCGATGGCATAAGGAGACAATAATGTATAACAGCGACTGGCCCCCCTACATACCCGTTGCGAAGCGTCGCGCCCGCGCCCGAAGAGAAGTCGAGAAACTGCGCAAAAAAGGGCAGCGTATTTATCCCGTTGAAATCGAGGGGCGCGCCATTTCCCGCAGCTTTTGGGGTAAGGGCTGGTGCAGGCACCTCGAGTCTTTCATGGATTACGAAAACAGATTGCCCCGGGGACGCACTTACGCGCGTAACGGGTCCGTTTGCCATCTTGATATTCAGCCGATGCGCATAGAAGCAATGGTAAGCGGATCGAGCATGTATACTGTCCATGTGGAAATTGATCCGTTGCCCGAGGCATTGTGGGCGAACATCAAGAAAGCGTGCGCCGGACAAATCGGCTCCATTCTTGAACTGCTCAAGGGAAATTTGACGGGCGATGTTATGAAGATTGTCGCCGACCGTGAAAGCGGCCTCTTTCCAAAACCCGATGAAATCAATCTGATGTGCAGCTGTCCAGACTGGGCTGTTATGTGCAAGCATGTTGCCGCTGTGCTGTATGGTGTGGGGAACAGGCTCGACACGCACCCGGAACTGTTGTTCCTGCTGCGCAATGTGGACGCTGAAGAATTGATCTCTATAAAGATGGAGCTGCCGGACAATGTCGCCGCGACGGATACCCTGGCCGCTGACCAGGTGAGCGCCATCTTTGACATAGATATGGAAGACACGTCCGATGACGCAAATGCCGTATTGCGAGAAGACGCCGTGCCGTTGGAAATATCGTCACAAAAGCGGAGTCGGAAGAAAAAGAAAGGCGCCGCAAAACACGCCGCGTCAACGAAACAGGTAAAGAACGCTAAACGCGGTCGCCCCGCCAGGGAACGTCAAAAGGCCGCCGCTACGCCGGCCTCGGGCAAGAAGAAGACCCGGAAAAAGAAGCCTGAACCGGAAATAACAGGGCAATGGGTAAAGGTGTTGCGTCTGGATCATGGAATGTCTGTTGCCGAGTTCGCGCAAGCGTTTAACTTGTCTAAACCGAGTATTTATCTCTGGGAATCAAAAGATGGAACGCTTACCCTCAAACGCCACACCAGAGAAAAACTCTTGAATGCCTGGCGCGCCTCAATAAACAAGGAATAACTGTCCCTCGTGACGCATGGCGTCGTCATAAAAACAAGGAGAAAACCTATGAATCGTCGCGAAATGTTGCTGACAGCCGCCGCGGGCGGTGTGGGCGCGGCCTTCGCCGGGCCCGTTGTTGCGCAAACAACGCCTGAAGCGGAAAACGAAACGGAAATCGCCTGGTCGCGAAAGGTGCCGGTGCGCTGGGAGACAGATGTGGCTGTGATTGGCGGCGGCATGGCGGGCGTGGGCGCGGCGGCTGCTGCGGCGCGTTCGGGCGCGCGGGTGTTGCTGGTGGAGCGCTTCGCCGTGAGCGGCGGTATGCTTACCGTCGGCGGCGTCGCCAATTTCTGTGGCGAAATGGAAGGCCAGGGCGAGGTGTTCGACGAGGTCGTCGCGGGTCTGCGGGCCTGGAACGCCATTGGCCATGAGCGCAAGTCCGTGTTTCACTACGAGACCCTGGCGACGGTGCTTCAGGAATTGTTGTTGAAACGGGGCGTGAAACTGTTGCTCCATACGCGCTTTGTTGATGTTCGCGAACAGGACGGGCGCATCCGCGAGATTATTGTTTGCGGCAAGAGCGGCCCCGAAGCGGTGCGCGCGAAACAGTTCATTGACTGTACCGGCGAGGCGGA
>SLFT01000100.1 GCA_007124105.1 Candidatus Hydrogenedentota bacterium
CGTCCATCCCGTCAATACGGTTTATCGGGGGCGGCGGCGCCTGTTTAGGCCAACGAAGTATTTCAGTTGGCACGGCAACGGAAAAATATTATTCGTTTGGTGACAGCGCCCATATCTTTCGCAGGGTTGTGGTAATCCCCGCGTCAGTTGATTGTTGTCCGGGAAAAGAGCGTCCGGAAAAGACTGGCGCGCTCTTCGGCGAGCAGTTGGGCGTCGGGAGATGTGTCTCGCATGATTTGCAGATGCGCCCCCTGGCATTCGAGCAGGGTACTGTTCAGCCCAGCGCCATCAAAACCGGCCATGACCCCTTGCGCGTCGGCGAAGCGGATAAGGGACGCCAGTGTTAACGCTTCGCCCATGCCCATTTGTCGGGCGCTGCTTGCTATCCCAAGTGCGCGGCCAATACTGTCAAGCATCGCGTTCCTGCGTTCGCGCATCAGGTCTCGGCGCGCCTCTTCCTCCCGCGCCACAATCTCCGACGCCGCCTGTTCCGTATGGAAGATGATTTCGGCTTCAGACAATCCAAGCGTATCTTGGTTCCTGAGCAGGAAAAGATTGCCCGCGGCGCCGGCCGTCGGCGCCGCCAGTTCGCCCAGAATATCCGTGTACAAACATTGGCGCGGCGCCGGTTCCACAGTCGCGGTTAATCCATAAGACGAACCAGGCGTCTTCTCCGGCGACGCCGCGGCAGTAACGCGCGGGTCGCCCAGCGACATGCCGCACAGTTGAAGACGTCGCTTGTTCATGCGTTGTTCGAGTTCGTACAACCCGTTTGTCATAACTAGTCCCGGCAGGTGTAAGAGCACACTGGCTTTCAGGCCGGTTCCCACCATACGCAACGAGCGCGTGAGATATCCAAGGCGTTCGTGATAAGAGAAATCGAGGGTATTTCCCAAAGCGTTGTCCGCGTCGTTTGCCATGTTCCAGGCGTCTTCCAGCTTGCCGCTCGCGGTTATTGACCGGATAACAATGTGGTCGGACGCGTTTATCATGATAGTGAAAGACTGGTCCTCCGACGCATATACGCCACGTGGGCCTGCCGCGCACAGCATTTCGTAGGTTATCAGATGCCTTTCGGCAAGAAAACGCTGGCCGACCGCATCCATCTCGTCAATAGAATAATAGGCGCCTTTGGGGAGGGACGGTTGCTTGTTGAGCAGAGCAAGCACGCGTGTTTCCATCGCACGGCGTTCGTCGTCAATACAACATGCCGGGAACACAAAATCACTGAGATTGCGCGCAATGGCACATTGACAGGCCACTATCGGTTCGGGCGTACCCGGCGCCAGAAGCGCCCATTTAGGCAATTGCGCTGCGAGCCGTTCCATGAGCGCTTATCCTTTCGTCTCCAGCGACGCCGTGGCGCTCTGCGCATTGCTTTCCAACTGCGCTATCTCGTCGCGCAGGCGCGCCGCCTCTTCGTATTTTTCCGCTTTCAACATACTGCGAAGCAACAGACGTTTCGCTTGTAATTCCATAGACAGGCGCGCGCGCGCGTCGTCGCACTTGAAAGACTTGCCGCGATGGGCCAGACCCCGATGCAACGCCTCCAGCATGGATTCTATCTCCTGGCCATAAGCGGCATAGCATGACGCGCAGCCCACTTCCGCAGACTCGAATATACGGCTTAGCGATGTGCCGCAAGAGACGCATCGCGGCGTCGCATCCGGGAGTGGGCGCTTTGGATGTCGCCGTTGTGTTTTGCTCCGGGGTTTGGGGACTTCCACCGAGAAGCCCTCGGAATTACGTTGATAAGTCTGAAAGCAATCGCGGCATAGATGATGCTGTACCGCGTTGCCGTCCACAACTTCCGTAAACTTGACAGTGGCAACATTTTTCATGCACTTCTTACAGATCATTCTTAGTCACCTCAATGGGTAGTATAACATGGGGCCAGCACATAAAGACATTTGCGGCGAAGCGCATGTTGCCACACACGTTAATCTTGCTAGGAGCGTGTACGGAAAGTCCAGATTGTTTCGCTACGCTCCCAAGAAACAACAAGCGCATCATGTGTAGATGCAATAACATAGAAAAACTTGGACCACTTCTTAAACTGCCCGATTACGAGTACGAGATACGAGCACGAGCACGAAAAACGAGGCGACGACCTTCGTACTCGTGCTCGTCAATCGTAATCGAAACTTGGGACCATGCCGTTTCTTTCAAGAAAAACCCCGCGCCGAGGGATAAATCGCTCGCAATGACAGTATTGAATGTTTCTCAATAAATCGTCGCCGCGGGAGGTCTGGGGTTCGCAATGACGATCAGCATTTTACCGTCATTGTGAGCGAAGCGAAGCAATCCAAAAGGATTCACACCGTACAGTAAAGTGGTGAAGGGACGGGCTTTGTACACGCTCTGTGCAAGCAGCTCCAGAGGGCGTAACGCATGTCCAGCGCGTATAATCTGCAAGCGCAGTCATATAATGAAATCCTATCATGCTTCCTTGTATAATGCTATTGTCCGTATGACGCATTGGTTGCCGTGGCGCTTATGCCCATTTATGTGAAAAATCGCAGGCGTATTGCGCCTCGGCCTGGACAGCGGTTTTTCGCTCTCGATTGTGACCTTGCTTGTGGTCGGGTTCGCTATCGAGAATGTTGCCATAACAGCGTTGATTCGGTACGGAGGAGTTCGCCATGACATCGTCGCCATCTGAACTGAGCCTTGCGGAAAAAAGGTTTCGTCTGTGGATGTGGGTGAGTTTTGGCATGTATATGTTGGGGCTGCCGCTGTTTCTTCTATTGGGAAGGCAGGTTGCTGCTTTTCTGAACGGGTTGCCGCGTTCGTTGGCGCAATTGCCTCCGTGGCCGGCGGCGGGCATGGGTATGGAAGTCTATTTCTGGCAGGTTCTGGGCGTATCGCTTATGGGCGTATTGGGTATTCTTTGTCTGTATATTGCCTTGGATGTACGCCGTTACGGTCACATGATCAATGCGCTGCTCTGCGCCAAATTTGTCTCGGTAGTATGTTACGCCGCGCTGTTTCTGGGAAGCGGCAATTTGGCCTATTGTGTAGCGGTGCTGACGGACGGTTCCATTTTCGCGTTGTCATGGGGCTTGTGGTTCCTGGCGTCGCCGGGCAATTCCTTGTTAGACCCCTGGGAGAGGCGTGTACTGACCTCGGCGGGTGAAACGTTGCTGCCTCAGGGCGGCGCGTTTCCAACGGGATACACGGATGTGGCGGAGCGTTGCGTTGAAGACGCGGGCAGATTTCTGGGGGCCCAATCCCCAATGGATATCGCTGTAACGCGCCTGATGTTGCGCGCGCTTGATCTGATGCCCTTGTGCCTGCTTCGGCTTCGGCCATTCCATAAGATGCCCCTGACGGAACGGGTCGCGTTTTTTGAGCGGTTGGAACGAGCCCGGTTTGGACCGGTGCGGTTGATGACGGCGGCCATAAAACTGTATGTGCTCATTCCCTTCTTCAACCCCCCTGTATTGGAAGAAGGCATTCAAGGGAGTGAGTCTTCTTGCTCTGTGGAAAAAACAGGATGACGGGAGGCCGGTTATGAACACGTATACCAGTCGTGTTTTGGTGGTGGGTACGGGCGCGGGCGGCGCTGTTGCCGCGGCGCTGCTGGCGCAGGCGGGTCTGGATGTGGTGATTCTCGAGCAGGGGCGCAGCTATGAACCAGAAGACCACGCGGACGTAATCACGAGTTTTACGCGCATGTACGTAAACGGCGGGGTGACACTGGCCCTGGGAAATCCGCCTATTCCCATACCACTGGGAAAAGCGGTGGGCGGCAGCACAGTGATAAATTCGAGCACCTGTTTTCGCCCGTCTCGCGAAAAAGTCGAGGCCTGGGACTGTCTGGACTGGGACCTCTTTCAAACCAGTCTTGTGTCGGTGGAAGAACGTATCCATGCCGTGCCCGCCGATGAATCGTTGCTGGGCGGCAATTATACGGTGTTGAAGCGGGGCTGTGACGCGCTTGGCGTACCCATCAAGCCGTTGGTGCATAACCTGGACGGTTGCAAGAAAAGCGGACGGTGCACCTTTGGTTGTCCCACGGGCGCTAAGCAGAGCATGGACCGCACTTATATTCCCGACGCTGTCGCCGCGGGCGCGCGCCTATATGCCGAGCATAAGGTGACCGGCGTACGGGACGCGGGCGAGAAACTGACCGGGGTTACAGGTATAAGTCCAGACGGCCCATTTGAAGCGCGGGCGGATGTGATAGTGCTGGCCATGGGCGCGCTTGCCACGCCGGCTTTCCTGTTGCGGCATCGTCTTGCGAACAGCTCGGGGCTGGTCGGGCGGGGACTCCGGATTCATCCCGCATCGCGTGTCGCCGCGGAATTTGACGAAATTGTGGACGGCGACCAGGGGTTGCCGCAGGGCGCTTATATTGATCACTGGCGTGAGCGCGGCATTATGCTCGAGGGCATCAGTCTGCCGCCGGGGCCGTTGCTGAGCGGGCTGCCCGGCGCGGGATTCGCGTTCAAGGAACTGGCGGCGCGCAGACGCAATATCGCTACCTTCGGCGTCATGGTCAGTGATACCGGCGCGGGACGCGTACGGCGCGGCTTCGCGGGCGCGCCCTTCACCGCCTTGTATCAGCTGACCCAGGAAGACGCGGAAAATCTGCGTTTCGCAATGGTACGTCTTGGCGAACTGTATTTTGCGGCCGGCGCCAAACGGCTGTTCACAAATGTAGCGCCCATGCCCGTTATTGCGTCCGAGGCTGAATTGCGAGAATTTGAGCGGATTCCCGTTAAGCCGGGATATTTCGAGCTGATGGCGTTTCACCCGACCGGAACTTGTCCCATGAGCGTCCAACCGAGAAATGGCGTTGTAAACAGTTTCCTCCGCACATACGACTTAACCAACGTGTATATTATGGACGGCGCCGTTATCCCTGACGCGCTTGGCGTGAACCCACAGCTGACCATTATGGGGCTGGCCCATCGCGCCGCAACATTGCTGGCGGAGCGGCTTCAAGGCGCATAGCATCGCAGCGCGCCCATGGCGCCGTAAACCTGTCAGCAAAATAGATATATTTGTAAATTACCGTGATGTAAAGTACAATAAGCGTATGAGCGAACATCCCAAAATACCGCTGGTTACGACCATCAAGGAACGGTGCCGCGTATGTTATACCTGTGTTCGTGAATGTCCGGCCAAGGCAATACGGGTCGCGGACGGGCAGGCCGAAGTTATGGTGGAACGTTGCATCGGCTGCGGTAATTGCGTTCAGGTCTGTGGCCAACATGCCAAAAAAGTCTATGACTCAATTCCCCAGGTGGAAGCGCTCCTGGACAGCGCGGACCGTGTGGCGGCCATAGTGGCGCCGAGTTTCCCGGCGTCCTTTGTGGACTGGGAACACACCCAGGTAACGGGGTTGATGCGTGGCCTTGGCTTTGATTATGTTTTCGAGGTTGCCTTTGGCGCCGACCTGGTTGCCGAACGCTATCGCGACCTGTTGCAGCGGGATGATGATCGTCGGTATATTGCTACCTCCTGCCCGGCCATTGTGGCCTATATTCGTCATTATTATCCCGAACTGACCAGCGCGCTGGCGCCGATTGTATCGCCCATGACCGCCATGGCGCGGGTTGTCCACCGCGATCACGGCGATGACGTGAAAGTCGTTTTTATCGGCCCGTGTATTGCGAAGAAAGAGGAGTCCGCAGCCTCGGAAATGGCCGACGTGGACGCAGCGCTCACCTTCGAAGAAGTGCAACAAATGGCGCGGGACCGGAATCTGACGAAAGCGAATGTGGACACGTCCGATTTTGATCCGCCTTATGGCGGACTGGGCGCGTTGTTTCCCATTAGCCGCGGATTGATACAGTCGGCGCGGCTGCAGGAAGACCTGACGCGCGACGACATTATCTCGACCGATGGACGCCTGGGATTCGTTGAAGCCGTTAAGGAATTTGACGCCGGCCACTGCAAACCGCGTCTTCTCGAAGTGCTGGCCTGCCAGGGATGCATCATGGGGCCGGGCATTCCCAACGGGGAACCCCTGTTTCGCCGGCGTCACCGGGTGAGTAAATATGTGCGCAACCGGCTTGAGACAACAGACCTCGAGGACTGGCATCGCGAAGTAGAGCGCTTTGCCGACTTGGACCTTTCCCAGTCGTATGTCCCGGACGATCAGCGCTTGCCCGACCCCACCGATGAGCAGTTGGACGCTATCCTCGCGGAACTGGGCAAAAAATGCGTCGAGGACGAGCTGAATTGCGGCGCCTGCGGCTATGAAACTTGTCGCGAACATGCCGTCGCCATTTACAAGGGGCTCGCGGAAAATGAGATGTGCCTGCCCTTCATGATCGAAAAATTACGGGAAACCGTGGAAAGCCTGGCCCAATCAAAGGAAAAACTAGCGCAAACCCAGGAAACGTTGATGCACGCGGAAAAACTGGCGAGCATGGGACAGCTTGCGGCGGGTATCGCTCATGAACTTAACAACCCGCTGGGCGTTATTCTGATGTATGCCCATCTGGTTCTTGAGGATTACGGCGTGGAAGACAAGGAGATGCGCGACGACTTGCAGATGCTGGCGCAACAGGCCGACCGTTGTAAAAATATTGTGGCCGGGCTGCTTCACTTTGCGCGCCAGCACAAGACCGCGCTGATCCTGGTGGATATACGCCGATTTATCGAGGATACGCTCAAACTGATGACGATCCCTTCAAGCATTAACGTAACAATAAAACATGAAGGCGGCCCCTACTACGCGCAAATGGACCGGGACCAGATCACGCAGGTATTGACAAATCTGATAGGAAACGCCATCCATGCCATGCCCGACGGCGGCGACTTGACCGTTGGTTTCGGGGGCGATGAGGACGAACTGCGGTTATACGTGAAGGATACAGGCGCCGGCATCCCGAAAGAAAACCTGAAACGAATCTTCGAACCCTTTTTCAGCACCAAGGAAAGCGGCAAAGGAACAGGGATGGGATTGGCGGTATCCTATGGCATTATAAAGATGCACCGAGGAAATATGTCTGTTGTGAGCAATGCCGAGCCAGACCAGGGGCCAACCGGCGCTACCTTTACGGTAACGCTTCCCCGAAGGGGCGGAAAACCAGTAGACGCCGGTAACGCCGATACAGAAAAAGTACAAACCAGCGAAGCGAAGATATAAACGCGCCGATTAACTGTTGTATGTTGTTCACGCTTCAGCGTGCGCTCGACCTTGTATGTTGTTCACGCTTTAGCGTGCCGGAGAAACCCGCGTACCCGAGGCTTAGTTGTTGCCCCCGGCACGCTAAAGCGTGAACAACATACAGAAAAAAAAGTGAGAAGGCAAGCATCGTGGATACAATCAAAGTACTGGTGGTTGATGATGAACTTGGCATACGCGCCAGCATATCGCGCATATTGACCAGGTTGACAATCGTCATCCCCGAGCATGATTCAGAAGTAAATTTCGAGGTGGAAACCGCAGAGACTGGCGAACAGGCGTTGGAGATGCTGCGCGCGGCGCCGCCGAATATTTTGCTGCTGGACAACAAACTGCCCGGCATCAGCGGCATTGAAGTGCTCGAGGAGGTCGAGCCGCTCAACCTCGATATGCATACGGTCATTATCACCGCCTATGCGTCCATTGAAACAGCGGTGCGCGCCACCAAGCGCGGCGCCTACGATATGTTGCCCAAGCCCTTCACGCCCGCCGAGCTCAAAGGGGTGCTCGAAAAAGTCACCCGGCACCTGCTTGTCTCGAGACGCGCCAAGGAACTGGCTGCGGAAAAACGGAAGGTGCGTTTCCAGTTCATCTCCGTGCTCGCGCACGAACTGAAAGCGCCCATAAACGCCATCGAGGGATATCTGCGTATTGTCAAAGACAAAAGCGCCGGCGACAAGCCCGAGGTATACGAAGAACTGATGGAACGGTGCCTGGTGCGCACCGAATACATGCGCAAAATGATCTCCGACCTGCTCGACCTTACCCGCATCGAATCCGGAGAACGCGCGCGTAAAGTGGAAACATGCAACGTAACGGAAGCCGCCCAGGAGGCCATACATACCTTTGCGCCCGAGGCGACCAAACGCGATATCGTCATTGAACTGCACGCGGACAAGCCAGTCGAGATGAAGGCCGACAGAACTGAGCTGGATATCGTGTTCAACAACCTGGTGTCCAATGCCGTGAAATACAATCGCGAAAACGGACGGGTGGACATCTACCTGACGCGCGACAACGGTACCGTCATCATCACCGTAAAGGATACGGGCATTGGCATGGAAGAGGATGAATGCAAACGCATCTTCCACGATTTCGTGCGCATCAAGAACGAAAAAACAACCCGTATCCTCGGCAGCGGCCTGGGACTGGCCACCGTCAAAAAGATCGCGCTCATCTACAACGGAGACGTTTCCGTTACAAGCGAAAAAGACAAGGGAACCACATTCACTGTTACCCTGCGCGATAATTAGGCACGCTGCCAGCATCAAAAAAAATACGGCAGTGTTACAACGAGGAAGAGAAAACGGATGCCAACAATTATAATTGACGACCAGAAATGCTTACTGTGTGGGCGGTGTGTGGCCACGTGTCCGGCGTCTCTTTTTGTACAGGCGACAGCGGGCGAGAGTCCCGA
>SLFT01000253.1 GCA_007124105.1 Candidatus Hydrogenedentota bacterium
ATACGGCTGCCGGAACCGGGAGAATGCCCAATTTGCGGCATGGACCTGGCGCTCGAAGAAAAAGACGAAACCGAACAGCCCGCGTCCACACATGACCATGATGTCGCGGAACCGGCGGGGTATGCCTGCTCCATGTTCTGTGTTCCGCCATTGCCCAATCCGGGCTCGTGTCCCGTATGCGGCATGGACATGGTCGCTGTTTATGACGCGCCCGCCTCGGAGGGGGATGTGGAGCGGCGGATGGTGATGTCCGGGGAGGCGCGCGCGCTGGCGGCGATCGAAACCACGCCGGTTGTACGACGACATGTTGACCGTGAACTGCGTATGGTGGGCATGGTTGAAGCCGACGAGACGCGGCTGGCCCGGGTGACCGCGTATGTGGGCGGGCGATTGGACCGGCTGCATGTGCGTTTTACGGGCGCGCAGGTGGAGCGCGGCGCGCCGCTGGCGGGACTGTACAGCCCGGAACTGCTCACGGCGCGGGCCGAGTTGTTGCAGGCGAAACAGAGCGCGGCGCGGCTGGCCGACAGTCCAGTAGCGAATGCGCGCGCCATGGCCGAGAGCACTGTAACGGCGGCGCGCGAACGGTTGCGCCTGTGGGGTCTGTCCGATGCGCAGGTACGCGCCCTCGAGTCAGGGAGCGCCGCCGACGCCGTTATCACCATTTCCGCGCCCATGAGCGGCACCGTGCTCGAACGGCATGTGCAGCAAGGCGACTATGTTGACACAGGAAGCCTGATGTTTACCGTGGCCGACCTGTCAACGGTTTGGATACAGATGAAAGCCTATGAAAGCGACCTCGCGGGGATTCGCCCGGAATTGCCCATCCATTTTTCGGTGGACGCCCTGCCGGGCGAAACGTTTGAGGGTGTGGTCGCCTTTGTCGCTCCCATGCTCGATACGGCATCAAGAACGGTTGATGTGCGGGTCGAAGCGGACAACAGCGAGGGACGCCTGAAGCCGGGCATGTTTGCCCGGGCCAGCCTGCGCATCCCCGTTGCCGCGCCGGAAGAAGACGCCCCACTGCTTATCCCCGCCACAGCGCCGCTGCTTACAGGTACGCGGGCGGTGGCCTATGTGGAAATTCCCGACCAGGAGAGGCCCACTTTTGAAGGCCGTCAGATTCTGCTGGGGCCACGAGCGGGCGATTATTATGTGGTCAAGGAAGGACTGTACGACGGTGAACGCGTGGTGGTCAACGGCGCGTTCCGCATAGACTCGGCGCTCCAGATTCGGGCGCGTCCAAGCATGATGCAACCGGATATTCCGGTAGAGGCTGACCAGGAACGCGCGTCAATACACGAGCATGACCATACTGATGCGGCGTGTTGCGACATGCATGGGCCGACGGAAGAAGATGCTGATAATGGCGCGCCCCCGACGCTTGACGCCGCCGCCGTCGCAGCATTGCAAGAGGCGCTGGACGCGTATATTGCCACACAACAAGCCCTGGCCGACGACGACCTAAATGGAGGTCTGGCGGGCTATACGGCGCTCATTGAAGCGCTTGAAACAAGCGGCGCTCTAACAGCCGATGACGAGACAACCCTCTTTCCGGAATCTTTTATCGCGCCGCTGACAACCATGACTGAAGCGGCCCGGGAAACACACGCCACCGAGGATATCGAGGAAGCGCGGCGGTACTTTCAGCCGGTGTCGGACGCCTTCATCACCCTGCTTGATGCGCATCCCGGCTGGGCGCAAGACGAGGTGGTGCAGGTGTACTGTCCCATGGCCTTCGATGACGCCGGCGCGGCATGGCTGCAACGAGGCGAGGCGGTGCGCAACCCCTATTTCGGCGCTTCCATGCTCCAGTGCGGCGTGATACGTGAGCGGTATAAGGCCCCGGAAACCGTTCGATAGAAACGAAAGGCTTTGGAGGATATCCAGGTGTTTTTATTGGAAACGCAGGATGGATAAAGCGGACAGAGCGGACAGGCTTTTTTTTGCCCGCTCCGTGCCGTATTCCAATAACCGTGAAGAATTTACCGTATGAAACAAACAGATGATAACGAAGAAAAAGGCTTTATTAACGCCATTATCCGGTTCAGCCTGCAAAATCCGCTGCTGATAACATTGCTGGTCGTTGCGCTGGTTGGCTGGGGCGTATTGACGGCGCCCTTCGACTGGGACATTCCTTTTGTGCCGCGTTTTCCCGTGGCGGTGGACGCTATTCCAGACATTGGCGAGAACCAGCAGATCGTGTTTACCGAATGGCCAGGCCGTTCGCCACAAGATATGGAAGACCAGGTGACCTATCCGCTCACGGTAAACCTGCTCGGCATTCCGGGCGTACGCACCGTGCGTTCCCTTTCGATGTTCGGGTTCTCGACGATTTACGTCATTTTCGAGGAGGGCATCGAGTTCTACTGGTCGCGCAGTCGCGTGCTCGAGAAGCTGGCCAGTCTGCCGCCGGACACCTTGCCCGAGGACGCGCAGCCCGCGCTTGGTCCCGACGCCACCGCGCTGGGCCAGATATACTGGTACACCCTCGAGGGACGCGACCCCGAGGGCAATCCGTCCGGCGGCTGGGACCTCGATGAACTGCGCACCATCCAGGACTGGTATGTGCGCTATGGACTACTTGCCGCTGAAGGGGTGGCCGAGGTGGCGTCAGTCGGCGGCTTTCAGCAGGAATACCAGATTGACGTGGACCCCGACGCCATGCGCGCCTGGGGCGTGAGTCTGCACGAGGCGGTGGACGCGGTGCGCCGCTCGAACCTGGACGTGGGCGCGCGCACCATCGAGATTAACAAGGTGGAGTACATCATTCGCGGACGGGGATTCATCGAAACTATTGAAGATCTGGAGAACACGGTGGTGCGCGCCGTGGACGGCGCCCCTGTATACCTGCGCAACATCGCCCATGTCGCGTTGGGTCCCGCCGAGCGGCGCGGCGCGTTGGACAAGGCCGGCGCAGAAGCCGTGGGCGGCGTTGTAACGGCCCGTTACGGCGGCAATCCCATGGCCATCATCGAAACCGTCAAGGAACGGATTGCAGAGATTGCGCCGGGACTGCCCCGCAAGACTCTCGAAGACGGTACGGTATCGCAGGTAACCATTGTGCCCTTTTACGACCGATCAGGACTGATCGCCGAAACGTTGGCCACGCTTTACGACGCGTTGAGCAATCAGATACTCGTTGCTGTTATCGTCATCATCGTGATGATGCGGCATGTACGCAGTTCCCTGTTGATCTCTTCATTGTTGCCACTGGCTGTATTGGCCTGCTTCATCATGATGCGACTTGTTGGCGTGGAGGCCAACATCGTGGCCTTGTCCGGCATCGCCATTGCCATCGGCACCGTGGTGGACATGGGCATCGTGCTCTGCGAGAATATTCTGAGCCGGCTCGATGAAGCCGACGCGGACGCCGACCGCGGCGAGGTGGTTTATCGCGCGGCGGCGGAAGTCGGCAGCGCCGTCACCACCGCGGCCGCCACGACAATTGTCAGTTTCTTGCCGGTATTCACCATGATGGGCGCTGAAGGCAAACTATTTCGCCCGCTGGCCTTTACCAAGACCTTCGCCCTGTTTGCGTCCATCATTATAGCCTTGACGCTGTTGCCGCCGCTGGCGCGGCTGCTGTTTCAAGCGATTTCGCCACGGCGACGCCGTCTTGCCGTTGTATTGATTCTATTGGTGTTTCACGTGACGCTTCTCGCTCCCTTGTTCCTGGGCCCGCTGGGATGGCTTGTGACACTGCTCGGCGGGTATCTGCTTGCCGGAGCACTGTTGCCTCGGGGCATTGCGTCGTTTCTTGGCTATTTGTTCAACTACGGGCTTGCCTTCGTGTTGGCCGTGGCGCTGGCCCTGCTCTGGGAACCGTTGGGCGCGCATGGCGACCCCATGCGCAATATCGTATTTGTGACAACCCTGTTGGCGTCGCTGCTGCTCTTCTTTCTGGTGTTCTATAAACTGTACACACCGCTGTTGCGGATATTTATTGCCCACAAAGCGATCTTCCTGTGCCTCCCCGCCATGCTGACCGCCGCGGGTTTCTTGGTCTGGCTTGGCTGGGGCGTTGTTGCCGACCGGATGCCCGAGCGCTGGCGCGAGACCGCCGTCAGCCGGCGGCTCGATGCCGCCTTCCCCGGCTTGGGCCGCGAATTCATGCCGCCCCTGGACGAGGGCGCGTTTCTGTATATGCCGGTTACCATGCCCCACGCGTCCATCGGCGAGGTGATGGACATCATGCGCGACAAGGACATGGCCATTCAGGCCATCCCTGAGGTGGAGGCTGTGGTGGGCAAACTGGGCCGCGCCGAGAGCCCGCTCGATCCCGCGCCCGTGTCCATGATCGAAACCGTCATCAACTATAAGCCTGAATACAAGAGCGACGAGCAGGGGCGCCGTCTGCGTTTTCGGTATGACGCCGAAACCGACTCATATCCGCGCGACGAGGACGGCGCGTTGATCCCCGAGCCGCGCGGACGACCGTACCGTCAATGGCGCGACCATATCCGAACGCCTGATGATATCTGGGACGAGATCGTGGCGGTTTCCCAGTTCGAGGGCCTGACCAGCGCGCCCAAACTGCAACCTATCTCAGCGCGTATCGTTATGCTGCAAAGCGGCATGCGCGCGCCCATGGGCGTGAAAATACAAGGGCCCGATCTCGAAACCATTGAAGGGGTGGGGTATCGCGTCGAGGAATTGTTGAAGCAGGTGGAAGGCGTCGAACCGGCAGCCGTGGTGGCCGACCGCATCGTGGGCAAGCCCTACCTCGAGATTCTGATAGACCGTGAGCGCATCGCCCGATACGGAGTGCGTATCCGGGATGTGCAGGACATTGTCTCTACCGCCATTGGCGGCATGCCCGTTACCCAAACCGTGGAAGGACGCGAGCGGTATCATGTGCGCCTGCGCTATCTGCGCGAACTGCGCGATTCGCCCGAAGCCCTTGCCAGGATACTGGTTCCCGCGCGTGATGCGCAAGGCGGCGAAACAGCTCAAATCCCCCTTGAACAAGTGGCGGACATTGTGTATGTGCGCGGCCCGCAGGCCATCAAGAGCGAAGACACATTCTTGACCGGTTATGTCCTTTTCGACAAGCGGGGCGCGGAATCCGAGGTGGACGTAGTCGAACGCGCCCAAGCCTATCTGCGCGAACATCTCGACCATGACCTGCCCGCCGGCGTCAGCTACACCTTTGCGGGCATGTACGAAAATCAGGTGCGCGCGCGGCGCACCCTGGCGCTGGTCCTGCCCGTGTCGCTGTTCATTATTTTCCTTATCCTTTACCAGCAGTTCCGGTCCGTCATTCACACGCTCATCATTTTCACCGACATCCTCACCGCCTGGTCCGGTGGGTTTATCCTGCTGTGGCTCTATGCGCAACCCTGGTTCCTCGAGGGCGGCATATTCGGCGTGGACTTGCGCGAACTGTTTCAAATAGGCGCCGTCAACCTCAGTGTCGCGGTCTGGGTCGGATTCCTCGCGCTCTTCGGCATCGCCACCGACGACGGCGTGGTCATGCTCACCTACCTCGACCAGCGTTTCCGCGAGAAGCGCCCAGACTCTATCCAGGCTATACGCGCCACCGCCATTGAAGCGGGCGCAAGACGACTGCGTCCCTGCCTGATGACCTCAGCCACCACAATACTCGCGCTGTTGCCCGTTCTCACCTCCACCGGACGCGGCGCCGACGTCATGGTGCCCATGGCCATACCGTCGGTAGGCGGCATGTTGATACTGCTCGTCACTATGTTCGTCAATCCCATCATCTACAGCGCGGTTGAAGAGGCCAAATTCAACATGTCGAATTTAGGGTCACCGTAATTCGCGTACCGAACAATATAGACAATATAGGGACGATAGCATGTTATCGGCCTAATCTGGCACAATATGTCGCGAGCGGCACAAAATGGAGGACTGCTTGGAACAAGAAGCCCTGAACAACAGCGCTTGTCCGTTCGTCGTACGCTTTCACCACCCAAACAATCTGGAACAAGGAAACATAAACGTGCCTTCTGCTTACATGCGCGTATGGTTCGATGCGGCGCGGCCGCGTACGCTTCCCGCCGCCGCATCGCCGGTGATCCTGGGTACGGCGCTTGCAATGGGCGACGGCGCTTTTCACGGGGGCGCGGCGGCGGCGGCATTGTTTGGCGCGTTGCTTATTCAGATTGCCGCGAACTACGCCAACGACTACTATGATTACGTGAAGGGCGCCGACACCAGCGCGCGGGTAGGCCCGCAACGGGCCACACAAGCCGGTCTGGTTGCGCCCGCACGGATGCGCATGGCAACAATAGCGGCGCTTGCGCTCGCAACACTTCCCGGCCTGTACCTGGTACATCGCGGCGGCTTGCCTATACTCGTTATCGGCGTCCTGTCCATGCTGTTTGCCGTATTGTACACAGGCGGGCCGATGCCGCTGGGTTATATCGGGGTTGCCGATTTGTTTGTATTGGTCTTCTTCGGGCCTGTAGCGGTTGCAGGCACTTACTACGTTCAGGCGCGCGACATGTCGCTGATTCCTCTGTCAGCGGGTTTGGCGCCCGGCCTGATTTCGATGGCCATCCTGACAGTCAACAACCTGCGCGATATGGAAGAAGACCGGCAGGCAGGCAAAAAGACGCTCGCCGTCCGCTTTGGCAGCGCCTTTGCGCGATGGGAATATCTGCTGGCCATGTTCATCGCGATTCTGGCAGTGCCTGTCTGTCTATCCTTCATGGCAGACGGGCGCCGGGGCGCGCTGGTCGCCTGCGTCATGATCATACCGGCCATGCGCTGCGCCCGCATTGTATTCACAACGCGCGACGGCGCAACCCTCAATACATGTCTCGCCGCAACAGGCAAGGTACTGCTGGGGTTCAGTCTGCTGTTTTCCGCCGGCTGGCTGCTTTGGGCGTAAGTCCACTACGGATTTCGGGGAAACCTGCTGAAATCGGGGCTCCGTTTTTCCAGAAACGCGTTGCGCCCTTCTTGTCCTTCTTCCGTCTGGTAGAACAATCCCGTGGCATTGCCCGCCAGTTCCATCAGGCCGGCCTGCCCGTCTTCGTCGGCATTCATGGCCGCTTTGATAAAACGAATGGCCGTGGGGGAGTTGGCGAGGATTTCACGGCACCACTGGATAGTCTCCGCTTCCAGCTGTTCGAGGGGAACGACTACATTCGCCAGGCCCATCTGTAACGCCTGTTCTGCATTGTATTGACGGCACAGGAACCATATCTCACGCGCCTTTTTCTGGCCGACCATGCGCGCCAGATGAGCGGAACCATACCCGGCGTCAAAAGAGCCCACTTTCGGGCCGGTCTGTCCGAAGACGGCGTTGTCCGCCGCAATGGTGAGATCGCACACCATGGCCAGGATATTGCCGCCGCCGATGGCGTATCCGGCCACCATGGCAATCACCGGCTTTGGGCACGTGCGAATCTGGCGATGGAGATCGAGTACATTCAGTCGCTGCTGTTTTGTTTTGTCGTCCACATAGCCGGACTCGCCGCGCACCTTCTGATCGCCGCCGCTGCAAAACGCCTTGTCGCCTGCGCCGGTCAATATGATTGCGCCAATAGCGGCGTCGAAGCGGGCGTCGCGCAGGGCGTCGCTGATCTCGTCATTTGTCAACGGCGTAAACGCATTCCTACGATGGGGTCTGTTGATGGTGATTTTTGCGATGCCTTCGGCTTTTTCGTAAATGATTTCCTGGTACTCTTTTGCTGTTTGCCACGTAATCGCGCTCATAGGGTTCCTCATAGTGTTGCAGTAACTCGCGTATCAAACAAGGTCTGTGAGCAAGGGAAAGAAACCGCCGATTATCGCCTGACGCGGCTTCTAACGGCTGTTTTTCATGGCCCTTTCGAGCCGCCGACTCGGCGCGGCGCCCAGCGCCAGCGCTTTTTCATAATAAGGCCGCGCCTGCGCCGGGTCTTGTTGTTCGACGGCATGCCACCAGGCCAGGTTGTACTGCGCCGGCAAGTAGTCGGGCGCTGCATCCGCAATCTCTTCCGCCAGGGCAACGGCCTCTTCAACCTGCCCGTTTCCCGCCAGCGCGACGGACAACCCGTTGGCTGCGTCGCGCATGTCCGGCGCAAGATCAATGGCGCGCGTGAACGCCTCGGCAGCCTGCGGGTAGCGCCTGTTCAGCAGCTGGTACGCGCCAAGTGTATACAAACCTTCTGGCGTTTCTTCAAGGCCGAGGTCGGCGAGTATCGCCGCTGCCAGATACTCCACCGCCCGCTCAAAAGCGGTTCGCAAGGGCTCGGCGTTGTTCCGCGTCCACTGGCCGACAGCATCCTCGCCGATGGAAAACCGAGGCGACATAATATTGGGCGTGGCGCGCTGCATGGGATCGCGCCACCGAACATCGGCAAACAGTTCCGTGGAATACCACGCAATCTCATTACGCCATTGGGCGCGCCCCGAGGGCACGTCAATCAGTTCCCCCGCGGCTTTCACAGCCAGGATACCTTCCGGCCCGTAAACGCCAAAACTCAAGTCAATATCAATAACCACATCGTAACCGGCGCGGCGTAATCCTGTTAGACGCGCATCGCGCGCTTCACGCGCATTGGCATATCCCGCTGACG
>SLFT01000123.1 GCA_007124105.1 Candidatus Hydrogenedentota bacterium
GCTCTCATTGTCCACATTGTCCAGAACTTACCCCTTATCCAACGGGATATGGGCCTTGAGTTGCTGCTTGTACGGCCTCTACCTGCCGCGTCCAAACACGCCGCCCATGAACGCGACAACGATTGCGGGGGGATACGCGATCCTATTTGTACTGCTGACGTTGACCACGCTGGTACTACGCTTTCCCTTGTTGTCTTGGGTAATGTTTTGACACATACGCTCTTGCAGCGTCAGTGTCTTTCAGCTGTCCATCGAGTTGTAACGCTTCAACCTTTCGCAGGATGCGTTTGAAAGCGGGGCCGGGGGTATAACGCATTTCAATAAGGTCTTTTCCAGTCAGCAGCGGCGGCGGACGCATTGTTTCTTTGTCAAGCGTTGCCAGATAGGTTTCAATAGCGTCAAGGAAGCTCGTATCGCCATGACTGGCGGCGGCGTCCATGCGGCACAGGGCAAGCAGTTCATTAAAACCATCGGTGCGCGCCAGGTGAATGCGTCGGTGTTTGCGCATTTTCATAAAATCCTTGAGACGCATGTGGTTTTCCACCAGCCAGGATACACGCTGTACCATGCGGCTTGTCATGCGCAGCCGCTTGCATATTTTTTCGCTGATCCGCGCTCCCACCTTGTCATGCAGGTTGAAACGGATGCGGTCTTCGTAGGTTTGGGTGACCGGCTTGCCTACATCGTGCAGCAACGCGCCCAGCGCCAGTGTGGGCGAAGCGCGCTCGGGCATCTGTTCGAGAATAAGCAGTGTATGCGCCCACACATCGCCTTCGGGGTGGTAACCCCTTGGTTGTTGAACGCCGCGCATGGCGGCGATTTCCGGGAGTATCTGCGCGAGCAGTCCTGTTCCCTCAAGGATTTCGAATGCTGTGCGCGCATGACCCTCGGTTAGCATCTTGACCAGTTCGTCGCGGATGCGCTCGGCGCTTGTGGTCGTTATCTGTGAAGCCATCTTCCGCATGGCGGCCAACGTGTCAGGCGCTATTTGAAACCCAAGCCGCGCCGCAAATCGCGCCGCGCGCAACAGCCGTAACCGGTCTTCCTGGAATCGTTGCCCTGGATTGCCCACGGCGCGAACAATGCGCGCGTTCAAGTCTTCTCTGCCGCCGACATAGTCCAGTACAGTATCTGTTTCAGGGTCAAAAAACAACGCGTTTATTGTGAAGTCGCGTCGTTGCGCGTCTTGCTTGGGTCCTGTAAAAGACACAGACGTTGGATGACGACCGTCAAGATAGGGGCCGTCTGTACGAAAGGTAGCCACTTCGAACATGCCCTCGGCGCGCATTACCACAATCACACCAAATTGCGCGCCCACGGCGATGGTTTTCGGGAACAGCGCTGTCACCTGGTCGGGCCGCGCATCGGTCGCTATATCAATGTCATGGGGTGGTTGTCCTAGAAGCAGGTCGCGTACACAGCCGCCCGCAAACAATGCGCGAAACCCTGCCGCGCGCAGCTGTGCGCATACTTGTCTGGCGGCGTACTCGCGTCGTTTTGCTTTGTAGCCCATCCGGTCAGTATCCCGGGGGCCGCAACGTCGGCTCATGCAACGCAAGCGCCTGACGCCCAATGCCGGACAATAGCGCGTATCCGACTGCGAACGCGATGAGCAGCACCGCGATATGATAATACGCTTTCACGCGAACACATCCGCCGAAAATGGCCAGTAGCAAGGCCTGACCCATCAGCGCCAGGACAAACACCGGGCCGCTGTTCCATTGATACAAACCTAGTGCGCCGACAACCACTGCCGCGCAGATAATCGCATGAGAAACAAGAAGGGTGGCCCATCTGCCCTGAAGGACGCGACACACCGTCACCCGTTCAATCAGCAACAGGCTAAAAACATACAGACCCAGCAAAAATGGGTACCAACCTAAGACATGAGGGAGGGGCGTATCCACACGCAAGGCGAGCAAAAACACAACACCAGAAACTACTGCTACAACATATCCTAGTGCGCTCATGCCGGGCAGCTTCGTATACCGCAACGCGCGCGGCAGCAACAGCGCAAAGGCCGTCATGCCCAGCAGGGCAGGCAGATAGTGGATTGGCAGGGTTCTATGTAGCGCCAGTAGGAGAAGCGCAGCCGCCGGGACGTAGGGCGCCGCGGCGATAAGTATTTCTGCAAGACGCGGTGGATGGCCCGCGCGCGCGGAAAGGCGTCTGTCCGCATATAGCGCCGGCACCGCTGTTGCCGCACTCAGCGCAAGCATCAGCATCAGCGGTTTATCAGGCGATGCCGGGGGCACGGCCATTGTTACATAGGGAAAGGCGTAAAAAAGGGCATGGGCGGCAATTATCGGCCCCAGCGATGCAAACGCAATTGCGGGCGTGAACAGAACAAGCCCTATTCCTAAAAAAAACATGCCTTGCGCGGACAAAATGAGTGGGAGCGCATCACTGTCTCCACGCATCAAAATGGTGTGTAGCGCGATCATCAGCGTCGCTGTAAAAGCGCAGACCAGCGCAAGCAATTCATGTTCACTGTGGTATCTTGTTCTGGCGATATTCGGTTCGTGTGCCTTTTGTCCTGGATACGCGTCATATATCCAGCAGGTGTGCAGTCGTGCGGCGAGGCACAACATCGCCGCCGCCAGGATTAACCACACCCAATATACAGGAAGTGTTGCGGGGCCGAAAAAGAAATAATCCGTGCGCCCGTTCAGCGAGAAGGAACCGACAAAAACAGCGAACAGCAGGCCGTATTCTGTTATGCGCAGCAGTTTGTCATTGCGCCAACGCGAAAGGAGTGCCGGCGCGACACAGCCTGACGCCAGCGCCATCAGCCGAAAAGCCGGACGAAGGGGCAGCAGAAAACACGCCAGCAGCGCCACGACGGCAACGCAGGAAAACAGGGAAACCAGCGCGCCGTTGCCCTGAGTGAAATACAAGGTTGGCGCGGCAACGGCGCATGCAACAAACGCAACCCCAAGGCTCATCCAGACCATGCCGTCATGTTCGGGAGCAAATAACACTACGCTTGCGGCAACGTACAAGAGAATGTTAATTACGGCCAGAGGCAATAGAAAACGATCACGCCCGGGGACGCGGAGCGCCCGACTTACTATAAGGGTTGTTTCGGCGGCGTACAGTATCGCCAGTCCCACTGCGATACAGGCGGCCGCCAGGCTGTCCTGGGATGCCGGGGCGCGGCCGAAAAGATAGAACGCGGCATAGGCCAGAATTAAAGCGCAATACGGGAAAAGCATTTCGGGCCTGCGCAGGAACCATAGCCACAGCCAGACGATAAGTCCGACGACGCCAAGGAGCAGCATGAGTGAAACGGCTGACTGCGACAGTAAGGGCGCAGCCGTATGGACCAGAAATAGAGCAAGTCCCACTGTCAACAGACTGTTGGACTGGCTTGCCGTGCGCCAGGAAAGCGTCGCGAATAGCAGCAGCAGTGCTGCGCACAGCAGCAACCCGCCATAAGGATGCAGGGGGAAACGAAAAGGGAGCGCTTGTTGCGAGGTGTTAAAGAGCATGCGCGTGGCGGTCAGAAACAGGCACGCCGCCCCGCCTCCGAGCAGCGCCTTACCAAAAGCGCGTTCGCTTGTAGCAAGCAATGCGCCCGTCAGAAAAAGCGTTATCCCCAGGCCATAGCCCACAGTGAAGACGTAACCCGAGGGCAGCGGCAGATGTGTCAACAAGCCGGCAAATACAGTGAGCGTGAGAATAAAACAGACGCCGGCAAGTCGCCCCAGGGCAAGCGTATACAGTGTTGTCGCGCCGAAATCCCTTTGCGATGGACAGGGTTTTTGCCTATAAGAAGTCAATACAGGTGTCCTTATATGTTGTACGAAAGCGTCAACATACACCCGAAGCAACGTGTATCATGCCCATATCCGATGGCGTGAATCAACCAGCAAGACGCTTCAGGATTTCACATCCCTTGACAATCGTTTCATCAGCGGCGGCGAAAGAGATGCGGAAGCAGGTCTTATGCTCTGAAAATACGCTGCCGGGAATAATCAATACATTGTTTTCAATGGCTTTCTTCACGAAGGCGTCGCCGTCGTTGTTGGGCGCTTGCGGAAAAATGTAGAATGCGCCTCCGGGCTTTACGCATGGAAACACATCCTTAAGCGCGTTATATACCAAGTCGCGCTTGTGCCGGTATGCATCCACTTTTGCCGTCATATCCGCTTTCAATGCTGGAATGGCAGCCTTTTGCGCAAAGGACGGCGCGCATACAAAGGTATATTGCTGTAACGTGTTCATGGCTTGGATGACATCTTCGGGTCCCGCTGCGTAGCCCAATCGCCAACCGGTCATGGCCATGTTTTTTGAAAAGCCGTTCAGACACACCACCTTGTCGTACAGGCCGGCCATGGTTGCCGGGGCGTCGTCGTATTGCAGCGATTCATAAATCTCGTCGCTGATGACGAGCAAATCATGTTTCTGGGCCACCGCCGCCAGCGCGCGCATCTCTTCAGCATTCAGCGTGACGCCGGTGGGGTTGGCCGGACTGTTCACGATGATTACCTTGGTTTTTTGTGTAATCGCCTGTTCGACGCGGTCAGCGGTGAGTTTGAAGTCAGGATAGGTATCTACCGGCACGGACGTTCCGCCCAGCAACGAGACAAGGTGTTTGTACATCACGAAATAAGGGTCGCCGCAAATGACCTCGTCCCCGGGGTTTACAGTTGCCATCAGCGCAAGGAACAAACCGCCTGACACGCCCGATGTGATCATGGCGTTATGCAGTGGCACACCGAATTTCTGTTCGTAGTAGTCGGAAACCGCCTCGCGCAACTCTTGGCATCCCCACGTCTGGGTATAGGAGTTAAAACCGCCTTGTATTTGTCGGCACGCTTCGTCCTTGCATACCTGGTCAACATCGTAATCGGGCTGACCTATGCTCAGGTTGACAGGGTCTTTCATTTGCGCAGCCAGCGCGAATACTTTTCGGATGCCGCTGGCGTCTATGGCGTTCATCCGGTCGGCAAGATAATGCATGATGACACTCCTGATGATGGTTGGTGATTGCGCGTTCCCAAGAAAAGTTGATGCATTGTACACAGCCTCCGGATTATGACGCAACTTGTCTTTTTTTGCGATACGGCGTCTGTGACGCTTTTTGTCCTTTTCATTTGTGTCGCGGGCTGCAAAACAATAGGATAAACTGCTATGATACGCGCCAACTGAAGGGAAAGGAACGCTGTCATGTTGCCTGTGATTGTTATTGTTGCGTTATTCTTGCTTGTCCTGTTATGCGGCATGCGTATTGCGCGCGCGGCTGAAACGCCGGACTGGGAGAATCCCGGTGTTCTCGGACGCAATAAAGAGGAGCCCGTCTGTACGCGCATGCCCTTCCCTGATACTGCCTCCGCCATACGGCTTCCCCGTGAACAGTCGCCTTTTCATTTCAGTCTTAACGGCGACTGGAAGTTTCACTGGGCGCCGAATCCGGGGGTACGGCCCGAGGAATTTTATGCGGTTACTTTTGACGACAGCGCCTGGGACACTATCCTTGTACCGGCCAATTGGGAGATGGAAGGATACGGTACGCCCATCTATCTGAACGTCAATTATCCCTTTCCCGCCAATCCGCCCCGCATACCACACGACGACAATCCCGTCGGCTCCTATCGCAGGCATTTTACGGCGCCGGAAGCGTGGTCGGGTCGTCAGGTATTTATCCAGTTTGGCGGCGTGTACAGCGCCTTTTATCTGTGGGTAAATGGCCATAAAGTGGGGTACAGCCAGGAAAGCAAAACCCCCGCGGAATTTAACATTACGCCTTATCTGCAAGCGGGAGAGAATCTGCTGGCGGTCGAGGTATACCGCTGGTGCGACGGCAGTTATCTCGAAGACCAGGATATGTGGCGGCTCAGCGGCATCTTTCGCGATGTATTCCTATACAGCGTTGCGCCCCTGCACATTTCCGACTATGCCATTGTTTCCGATCTCGATGCGGCCTATCTGGATGCGCGGCTTACGGTCAGGGCAACATTGCGGAATCTTGATGAAGAGGCGCGCGTATGCCCGCGCGTGGAAGCGATTCTCCATGATCCCGACGGCGCGCCCGTGGGCGGTCCCATTGTGTTGATTAGTGAAGCGTCAGAGATTGCGCCAGGCGCACAAACAGCATTTCTTGGCGCGTTGCATGTGGCCAGTCCCTTGAAATGGACCAGCGAAACACCGTATCTATACACAGTAGTCTTGACGCTGAAAGACGATACAGGCGCAGTGGTGGAGGCCCATGGCGTCCGCCATGGTTTTCGCAAGATAGAAGTGCGCGAAAAACGCTTTCTGATAAACGGCGCGCCCATTCACATCAAAGGCGTAAACCGGCATGAACACAGCCCCGACCGGGGGCGGGCCGTCACCCGCGACGAGATGAAGCGGGACGCGCTGATCATGAAGCAGCACAATATCAACACGGTGCGTACTTCCCATTATCCAAACCATCCCGCATGGTACGATCTGTGCGATCAATACGGTCTATACGTGATTGACGAAGCCAATATCGAGTCCCACGGCATGGGCTACGGTCTTGACAAGACACTGGGCAACAACCCGACATGGGAAGCGGCCCATGTTGATCGGGTGCGCCGCATGGTGGAACGCGACAAGAATCATCCCAGCGTGATTATGTGGAGCATGGGCAATGAAGCGGGACCGGGCTGTAATTTTGCTGTTTGCGCCGCCCTCATTCGTCAACTTGATCCCACCCGCCCTATCCATTACGAACGTTACAACGAAGTTGCCGACGTACACAGCGAGATGTACCAACGTATTCCGCAACTACTGGATTACGTGGCCTCAGGCAGTGGGAAACCCTACATGCTTTGCGAGTACGCCCACGCCATGGGAAACAGCGTGGGCAACCTGCAAGACTACTGGGATGTGTTCGAGGCGCACCCTGTTTTCATGGGCGGTTGTATCTGGGATTTTGTTGACCAGGCGTTGCGCAAAAGTTTTGACGACCCGCGCGGCAGCCGCAAAACGCCCGCGCCCCATTACAAGAAAGACTGGTTCTGGGCTTATGGCGGCGATTATGGCGAATGTCGCCACGACGACATCTTCTGCTGTGACGGTCTGTTTCAGGCGGACCGTACGCCCAACCCCTCGGCGGCGGAAGTGAAGAAAGTTTACCAATACATCAAATTCGAGCCGGTGGACCTGAGCGGCGGCAAGATACGCGTTCATAACAAGCATTATTTTCTGGATACCGGCTATTTGGAAATGCACTGGGAGATTATGAGCGACGGTGAACTGCTCGAACAGGGCTTGTTGCCCATGATGGCCATACCCCCGGGCGAAAGCGAAGCGGTAATTATTCCCTTTACGCCGCCCATTGCCCGCCCCGCCACGGAAACCTTCATCACGTTGTCGGCCCATCTTGCAAAGGAGCAGCCCTGGGCCGCGGCAGGATTCGAAGTGGCGTGGGACCAGTATAAACTGCCTGTCGCGAATGTACCTGCTATCATAACAAAACCAGATACAGTGGCCGCTGTCGCAGTCACGGAAGATGCGGATGCGATAACGGTCACAGGCGGGAATTTCACAGCGACATTAGACAAGATTACGGGCGATATGGTCTCGTGGAAGGCGGCGGACGCCGAAATGATTATCGCGCCGCTGCGCCCGAACTTTTGGCGCGCGCCCACAGACAACGACCGGGGAAACAATATGCCGGTACGACTCGCATACTGGCGCGACGCAACGGCGCATAGACGAATAACCGAAATCGTGGTCACGCATCCCGCCCCGGGCGCGGCGCAGGTCGCCATCCAGAGCGTTTTACCAGACAATCTTGCCTTGATGTTAACGACCTACACCGTATATGGCAACGGGGATGTCGTGGTCGCGGTGTCAATGCAGCGGGAAGAAGACGCGCCGGAACTGCCCCGCTTCGGCATGCAAGTTGCCATTCCAGGATGTTACAACCAGATGGCATGGTTCGGGCGCGGCCCCCATGAAAGCTATTGCGACCGCAAGACCGGCGCGGCCGTAGGTCTGTACCGGGGTTTAGTCGAGGAGTGCATACAGGGCTATGTGCGCCCCCAGGAAAACGGCAACCGCACCGGTGTGCGCTGGATAAGCCTTACGGACACAAGAGGACGCGGCCTGCTCGCATCCGGTATGCCAACGATCCACGCCAGCGCATGGCCCTACACCCAGGAAGACCTCGAAGCGGCAACGCATGATTGTATGGCGCCGCGCCGCGACCTTGTTGTCCTCAATCTGGACTACCGGCAGATGGGCGTCGGCGGCGACGACAGCTGGGGCGCGTTGCCGCTCGAAAAATACCGCCTTACATACACGGTCTTCGGATGCCGCTTTCGTTTGACGCCGTTAATTTCCGGTAAAGAAGATGTCATAGCGCTGAGTAAGAGATGCTATCCAGAGAGCACTGGCCGTTAAAGCGTACTGCCATGATCGCCCGGCATAACAGTTGTATGCCTCCGAAGCGGCAGGTATGTTGAAGACAAATGCGCATGCCGGCATCGAAGAGATGGATGAAGCGATTGCGGAAGCCTTCAGATAGTCTTCTTGATAAATGCTCTCGACGCCAAC
>SLFT01000533.1 GCA_007124105.1 Candidatus Hydrogenedentota bacterium
ACATGGCGGCGGCCTTGCTCATCGCCGAGGAAGCGGGGTGTGTTGTCACCGACGCGTACGGCAACCGCTTTGATGATCTGTTGCTGTTGGACAGTTCCACCAGTAATCATCAGTCCATCGTCGCCGCCGCGAACGCGCAACTGCACGAGAAGTTACTGAGTTTTTTTGATATGCGCATCAAGCAATATGAGCTGCTGCTCACCCGTCACGGAAGTAAAGGATAACATGATGCAGGTAATGACGCTTCTTGGAAGTCCGCGCCCGGAAGGCAATACCGCCCACGTGCTGGGTTGGGTGGAGGCAGCGCTCGCAAACGCCGGCCATACGGTGGACAGGCATTGGATAAGCGATTACGCCGTTTCCGGTTGCCAGGAATGTCAGTCCTGCAAGGAAGGCACAGTTGATTTGTGCAGTGTGTTTGACGATGGCATCGCCTTGTTGCGCACCATTGTGAAAGCCGACATGCTGATAATCGCAGCGCCGGTATTCTGCTGGGGATTTCCGGGCCCATTAAAAACACTGCTCGATCGCATGTATTGCCTTGCCGACGATATGGATGGCGGCGGCGATTACACCACACAGCTCGCCGGGAAACCGATGGCGCTGGTAGTGACCGCGGGCGGGCCCGAGAAGGACAATGCCGACCTGCTTGTTAAGGCATACGAGGCGATGGTTGCGTACATGAAAGCGGTTCCGGCGGGCGCGCTGATGGTCGCCAATTGCGTTGGCCCCCAATCGCTGGACGCCGCCGTGCGGGCGCGGGCCGAAACTTTTGGCCGGCAACTCGCCGAGATAACCTGCTAACGCCTGCTTTTTGCCAGGGCCTGCTCGAGGTCGGCGATAATGTCGTCTGGTTCTTCAATTCCCACCGCCAGCCGAATCAAGGTGTCCGTAATCCCCAGTTCATACCGTTCTTTACGGGTCAAACCGTAATAACTGACCAGCCCGGGATGGGTAATCAAGGTTTCCACGCCGCCCAGGCTGGGCGCGATATAACACAGCTTGAGAGCGTCCAGAAAACATTTCGCGTCTTTTAGCGTACCCTTGATGTCAAAGGATACCACGCCGCCAAATCCGGTCATCTGCGCTTTGGCAATCTGGTAATGGGGATGATTTTCAAGACCAGGATAATAGGCGCGCTTGATGCGCGGATGCCCATCGAGATACCGCGCCACTTTCATAGCCGTTTCGTTTTGGCGTTCCATGCGCAGCGCGAATGTTTTCATACCCCGCAACAACAGGTAGGAACAATGCGGGTCAATCACGCCGCCGATGGCCTTATGCAGCGCACGTATTTCGTCCACCAGTTCCTTGCGTCCGAGCACAACCCCCGCGAGAATATCATTGTGCCCGGCAAGATATTTCGTGGCGCTGTGTACCACAATATCCACGCCGTAATCAAAGGGGCATTGGTTGTAAGGCGTACTGAACGTGGCGTCTATCATCGTCATCAGGTTGTGCCGTTTCGCCACGTCGCGCAGCCATTCCAGATCAAAAATGTTCAGGTATGGATTGGTGGGCGACTCACTGAATATAAAGCGTGTGTTGGGACGGATAGCCGCTTCCAGTCCGTCATAGTCGCCAAAGGGGACAATGGTGCAGTCTATGCCGAAACGCTGCAAATAGGAACTGCAGAATTCCAGTGTTTTTTTGTAGGCGTCGTCCGTGATGATGATATGGTCCTTGCTGCGCACCAGCGCAAGGATGGTGGTGGTGATGGCGCTCATGCCGGAGGCGAACAACACGCAGTCTTCGGCGCCGCACATGATGGCCATGCGGTCCTGGGCCACTTTTTCGGTGGGGTTGCCGTAGCGCCCGTATTCGAAATGCGCGTGTCCGTGACGGGTATACGCGTCTATGTGAGCGCTGTCCTTAAAGGCATAGGTGGACGTCTGTACAATGGGGGTGGTAATGGAATCAGCGTACCGGAACCGTTCTTCACCCGCATGCACGGAGATGGTTGACATGCCCGTGCCGGGCGTATGGCGAATATCGTCCATCGTTTTCTTTTTTTTGTTCATGAAAAACCTCGCTATACTACTTGAACCAATGCGACGAACAGGCAACACACTGGTTAGGCAATTGACTTCGTGTGTGCTTTCAGTATACAGACTGAAAGCCGTCAACGCAAGATATCGCCGCGCGGCAATGCGGGTTGATACTGTGCTATGATATTGCGATGAAATATGGATGTGTTGCTATTCATACCACAATCAGAAGGACGACTGTGATGCGACCCGTTGTTTTCCTGCTGGCGGCGCTTGTCATAGCGGCGTCAGGCTGTGACGATTGCCGGGAACGGCTGAAACCGCCTGAACCCGAACCCGAGCCGCCCCAGACCAAAGAAGAGGTGCTCGCCGAGATCAGGCCTGTTATCGAACCGTTGCGCAACAGCGTACGGACGGGCGCCGCCTCGTTGCCTGACGCTGATCGCGAACAGATGATGTGGAACCTGCGCAACGCCATTGTTGCCCATGGCGATACCGAATATGGCCGTGAGGCGCTTCGTGAACTGGGTTATGAAATCATGGATGTGGCCAAGAGGGCGGGGATGCTGGAACATCACTGGCTTGTGCTGACCTGCATAGACGCTATCGAGCTGCTTGCCATGGGAAGCCATCTGCTCGACCGCCTGGGCGAGCGGGCCAATGTGATGCTCGAACGTCCCGCTGTACGCGTACGCGGGTTCCTGGACGACCACGAAAAAAGCGACACCTATGTGTTTCTGGAATTGATAAACCGGCGCGACGGCATGGTGGAACGCGTGGAAGCGCGCATAGGCGACGAGTTCCACAACCTGCGACTGGTGGATATTATTGGACGCAATCGCGGCGTACGTCTTGAATACCTGCGCGTACCCGGCTTGTTTTTTGATGTGGACGCCTTTTAACCCGCGTCCATAATTCAGACTTCTTGACCTCGTCGGAAACGGTACCGCAACAAACGAGGTGTTGGACTAAACGGCTGCGACGTGGATAAGGCAGAAATGTTGATACATGCCGACCACTGCTATTGCGTGAGCGACGCAATCTCAAGACCCGGGCAACCGTGGTCAGGAGAGATGATGTGTTTCACAGTGACGATGGTTCTGCACTTTTCAGTCATGTATTGCGATATTCACACTATCATACAAGTACGGAATACGCAGGTCTCGCGACAAGGAAGAACAAGTATCAACGACAGGAGTATGCTGTGCGTATTGAAATCTGATATTTGATATTTGATATCCATGAGGCACAAACATCACGTGTGCTGTTAGCCACAACGAAATCTTTAAGAATAATCCATAGTTCATGCAAGGGACCTTCTGAAAATGACGATCTCAAATTTCAAATATCAGATAAGCAAACGATAAGCAAACGCTCACTGCGCCAACCATGAAGCGTGGCGAATCACAATGCGTTGTTGTTTGTTGGACTAAATGCCATGGAAATCAAGAGATGCGCGTCAATGTAGATACGAGTTCCGTTCATCCCGTCAATCCTGTCAATACGGTCCATCGGGGGCGGCGCCACCTGTTTAGTCCAACAAAGTTTTTCAGTTGGTGCGGCAACTGAGAAAGCGTATTCGTTTTGTTCCAGGTCAGAGCCCAGATTTTTTGTTAAACAGTGCCAATCCCAATTCCGAAAAATCGCCTCAAACCCCAGCCGGGATCAGGGAGTCCATAATTATAGCCCTGTTTGCCGGGTATGCTATACTGTGGCGGCAATAGCAGCAGATAGCCGAGCGGGACTTGCGTATCGTTTCGATGCCCGTATATTTCAGGTCTGCCCAACCAGTAAGGAGAACAAGCATGGATATCGGTATCTTGACAGTCCCTCTGTCCAAGTATAGCTTTGAAGAAGTATGCGAACTTATCGAAGACTCGTTTATTGACGCGCTCGAGGTTCCCGCCCAGCCGGGCAGCCCACACATTGACGCCGCCAAACTGACAAAGAAACGGCGCACGGAAATTCTAACGGCCCTTGACGACGCCATGCTCTCGATAAGCGCGCTTTGTTTTTACACCTGCGACATTACCAATCCCAAGAAACTGAAGGCGACACAGACCGCGGCCAAAAAGGTTATTGACGCCGCCGCGCTTCTGTCCGTTCCGACAGTGGGCATGCTGACGGGGTTCCCCGCGCCCGGCATGACCAAGCTCGAAACCATTGAAAAAGTGTTGCCTGGCGCGTTCAAGCCTATTCTGGCGCACGCGCGCAAGAAAGGGGTGAAGATCGCCGTCGAGAACTGGTTCCAGACCTGTTTACAGGGAATAGACACCTTCGAGGCGCTTTTCGAGGCGATTCCGGACGAAAACTTCGGCCTGAATTATGACCCTTCCCATCTGGTGCATCAGGGCTGCGACCACATCGCGCCGTTGAGCATGTTCAAGGAACGCATCTTTCACACACACGCGAAAGATACGCTCATTGACAACGCCAAGCGGGCGCATGCGGGCGTTTATGCCGATGGATGGTGGCGTTACGTGATCCCCGGTTACGGCTGCATCAACTGGGGCGAGTATATTGGTCACCTCAGACGCATCGGTTATGACGGCGTATTGAGTATCGAACATGAGGACAACACTTTTGACGAACTGTCCGGCTTCTTTTTCGGCTCTAACCATCTGGCCAATTTCTGCTGACGCCGATAGAGAAGCGCCACTCATATCGGCGCCGGATGTAACGGCTTCGACCCCATCGTGAACATTGCGTTTTTCGTTCGTTGTTTATGATGGCGGCTGACAGCCTCACGGGCGGCTGCCTTTTATTACGGCCATTATTACTGACGTGTATGCAAAAGCAGTCCTCGGAAAACCACGCTAATAAGGCTGCGGGCGCGTTCCCGCGTTGACGTTATAGTGTAATGAAGGAGAAACATCATGCATCAACTGGTACTGATTCGACATGGTCAAAGCACGTGGAATCTGGACAATCGTTTCACGGGCTGGACAGATGTTGACTTGAGTGAACAGGGCAACGGCGAAGCCCGTGAAGCGGGCAAAACACTGCGCGCTGAAGGCTTCGAGTTTGATATGGTCTATACATCCGTGTTGAAGCGGGCAATTCGCACAATGTGGCATGTAATGGACGAATTGGATCAGATGTGGTTGCCGGTGATCCGGAACTGGCGTCTGAACGAGCGGCATTACGGCGCGTTGCAAGGCCTGAACAAGGCCGAGACGGCCGCAAAGCACGGCGAGGACCAAGTCAAGATTTGGCGCCGTTCCTATGATATTCCGCCGCCGCCATTGGAACCGGGCGACGAGCGCAACGCCGCGCATGACCGGCGTTATGCGGATTTGAGCAAGGATGAGATACCCCTTACGGAAAGCCTGAAGGAAACAGTGGCGCGGTTTGTGCCGTATTGGGAAAATACAATCGCACCACAGGCGCAGTCGGGCAAACGCGTCCTGATCGTAGCTCATGGCAACAGCCTGCGCGCGCTGGTCAAACATCTTGACAACATATCCGAAGAGGATATTGTCGGCCTGAATATTCCCACGGGCGTTCCGCTGGTATACGATCTTGACGAGTCCCTCAAGCCGCTGGGCCATCGCTATCTTGGCGATCCCGAGGCGGTGCGCAAGGCCGCCGAGGCCGTCGCCAATCAAGGCAAAGCGGGCTGAGGATACAGCGTCGTCGTCAAGTTCTATAATGTTGTTGCGGCGACCAATAACAAGAATCGGCGGCCGCGCTCCATGACGCCAACCAGCGGCGCGAGCATGGGAACGTGTTGCTATACGTCTCTGTGTTACAGGGATACTCATATCGCCATTCAGTTTTAAGAATTTATTCGGTTATAGCGCTCTTGCGCAAAGCATAAACCACAGGAGAGCCTTAATATCATGGCAGAAGGAACATTTGCCTGCGCCGTCAACTGCATGGACGGACGCACACAGGAGCCGGTAAACAAGTACCTGAAAGAAAAACTCGGTGTGGACTACGTGGATGAAATTACCGAGCCCGGCCCGATAAAGCTACTTGCCGAAAACACCGACCCGCGCGTGGACAGCATCAAAATACGTTGCGACATCTCGCTTGAGAAGCATCACGCCGCAGCGCTGGCCGTGGTGGGGCATCATGATTGCGCGGGCGACCCGGTGTGCAAGGAAATACAACTCGAGCAAATCGAGCAGTCCATCAAGGTGTTGCGTTCCTGGTATCCCGAAATCCCCATCTATGGGTTGTGGGTGGACGATGCCTGGACCGTAACCGAAGTGGCCGCCGACCTGCCGGCATAGCAGCAACCACGAGATCGGGGGTCAAGCGAAATGCCTGGTGTAACGTACGATTCGCCGGCGTAACGAGGGTCCGGCGGTATAAGTAGGGTAATGTCTATGACCCCGAATGACCAGAACGGACAACGATGGCGCGTTGCGCTGGCAATGGTGCTGTTGACGGGTCTCGCGCTGCGGATCGCCTATCTGGCAATGAACGCCGGCGCGCCGGACTTCGATTCGCCGGTGCTCGACCCGCAACTGAACGATTACTGGGCGCGCGCGTTGGCGACGGGCGATTGGACGCCGCCAACCTACGCGGACGACCCGGAAATCCGTACCTCGCCTTATGGACGCCCGCCCGGATATCCCTGGTTGCTGGCGGTCATATACCGCGTCACCGACGGCAGCTACCTGGCCCCGCGCATAGCGCAACTGTTGGCGGGGCTTGTAAACATCTTTCTGGTGTTTCTACTGACACGACGGCTATTCACCCCGCGCACGGGTATTATTGCGGCGTTCCTGTACGCAACCTACTGGGGCGCGATATACTTTGAAGGCGAACTGAATTCCCCTGTGTGGGAAGTGGCGCTTGCATTGGGTATGGCCTGCCTGCTCCTGCGGTGGGCCGACCGGGGCGGTTGGTTCACGCTGTTTCTGGCGGGCGTGGCGTTGGGCGCGGGCGCGTTAATGCGGCCCAATGTCCTGCTTACTGGCGTGTTCATTGCCCTCTGGATACTGTACACAGGCTACAGGCGGCAGCGTGGCGCGACAACATTGGCCTGCGGGAAAGCCGTGGTCGGCTGCGCCGTGTTTACCGCCGCCTGTGTTCTGACCATTGCCCCCGCGCTGGCGCGAAACTACGTGGTGGCGGATGAGTTCGTGCTCATTTCCTATTACGGCGGCGTCAACGCCTATATCGGCAACAACCCCGAGGCGGAAGGCGTATCGCCCACCGTGCCCGACCTCTACGAGATATCAGGGCTGGACGCCTGGAACTGCTTTACCTATCCCCGTTTGGTGCGCGGCCTGGGCAAGCGCCTGGGAGAAGACAAGTTTAGTTACGGGGATGCGTCCCGCTATTTCTACAAACGCGCGGTCGCATTCTGGCGGGAAGCGCCCTGGCAGGGGATAAAACTGACAGCGCGCAAGGCATGGCTGTTCTGGGGGCCTCACGAGATATCCGACAGCAAGGTGATTTACTACGAACGCGCAGCCTCGCCGTTGTTGTCGCGATTGCCTGGATTCCCATTCCTATTGACGCTGGCGATGCTCGGTCTGTTTCTCGTTGTGCTGCGTGCGCCTGCCGTTCCGTCTGTTGAGCCAAAGGCCGGCGCATTGGCAATCACCTATGTAGTCGCCTATTTCCTGTCCATACTCCCGTTCTTCATTGCAGGCAGGTATCGGTTTCCCGTGGTTCCGTTCCTCGCGCCTTTCGCGGGCTGCGCGCTTGTATATCTGAGTAACGCTGTTCGCCACCGGCATATTGGTCGCGCTGCGTCGCTTGTCGCCGCAGGCGTACTCCTGTTTCTTGTAATCTCGTGGCCGTTGCTCCCCTATACGCCCAATCGTTCCACCTGGCATACCCATCGCGGCATCGCGCACGCCGCCCGGGGACGGGTGGACGCCGCCATGGCGTCGCTCGAACAAGCCGTCAAGGCCGACCCGCAAAACGACGAGGCGCTGGTACATCTCGGGTTTCTGAACGCGGAACAGGGTGATACGGACACGGCCCTGGATTGCTACCATGCGGCGGTAGCGGCCAATCCGCATAACGTGCAGGCGCGCAACAACCTGGGCTATGAATACTACCGACGCGGACTGTACCAACAAGCGGAAGAACAGTATCGCTACGCCCTGGAACGGCGACCGGAATATACCCTCGCCAGGAATAACCTGGGCAACGCACTGCTGGAACAGGGGCGACGCGAGGAGGCGCTCGAACAGTTTGAAGATGTATACGCCCTCGATCCGAAAGACCCGTACGCCCGCTACAACATGGGAAATGTGGAACTACAGCGGGGGAATTACGAAAGCGCAGTGGAACACTACGAGGCCGCCCTGCAAATCAGACCGCACAACGCCGACGCTGCTAATAATCTCGGACTCGCGCTCCTGCGCGACAACAACGCGGAAGATGCCGTGCCCTGGTTCGAGAAGGCGTTGGAACATGAGCCCAACCATCTGTGGGCGCACTGCAATCTCGCCATTGCTCACGAAACACTTGGCAACCCGGAGCAAGCCCGAAAACATGCCGCCCGATGCAGCGAAGTGAACCCGGAGTAAGACGTCGCGTCGCAGCCTTGAGAGTTTGTTGAAAT